>JAOBWQ010000270.1 GCA_025463425.1 Ilumatobacteraceae bacterium
GCCGCTGCCGTGGCCTTGGTGGCCGGACGGTTCGCGCCACGGCCTCCGCGTCTGCGTCCGGTTCCGAAGGCAACACGTCGCGGCCGATCGGTACGGCGGCTCCTCCTCCCATCGGCACTCGCAGTCGTCACGTTCACGGTAGGCCCGCTCGCGGCCGCCGTCGGAATCGTCGGCGTCCTCGTGCGCCAGCGGCTGAGCGTGATCCGCGGAAGGCGACGCGAACAGTCCGCGATCGCAACCGCCTTCCCGGACTTCGTCGACGTGCTCGTGCTCACCATCACGGCTGGGTGCTCGACCACGCAGGCAATCGACATCGTCGGCGACATCGTGCCCCACGCTCTGCGGCCTGCGATCAAGGGCGTCGCCCACCGCACACGCCTCGGTGGTCGCTTCGCCGACGCGATCGCAGAGCTCCAGCTCGAGCCGCCGATGGGGCTCGGGCCGATCGCCCAGCCACTCGCCGATGCGCTCGCCCTCGCCGACCGGTATGGCACACCGCTCGCTCCCGTTCTCGATCGTCTGGCAGAGGAAGCTCGCAACCAGCGACGGCGCAACGCAGAGGCCGCGGCCCGGCAGCTCCCCGTCCGGCTCGCCTTCCCACTCGTGGGGTGCACCCTGCCGTCGTTCGTGCTCCTCACCGTCGTCCCGCTGATGGCTGGGACCTTCTCGTCGTTGCGCGGGCTCAGCCCGTGAACGACCGTCACCGCTCGATGGCCCGGAGGTCTCGCCATGCCCAACCGTTTGATCCAGTTCCACATCCGCACCACGAACCGACTGCGCCGCTGGCATGCCTCGCTCGAGGATCGCGGGCAGGCGACAACCGAGTACGCGTTGGTGCTCCTCGGCGCGGCCGTGATCGCGCTGCTGGTCGTGGCGTGGGCGACGTCCGGCGGCGGAGCCGGCAAGATCGGCCGGCTGTTCGACCGGGTCATCGACGAGGTCGTGAGCCGGGTGTGAGGTTTCGACGAGATCGGGGGCAGGCAACCGTCGAGCTCGCCCTGGCGACACCCGTGCTGTGCCTGCTGCTGCTCGGAGTCATCCAGGTCGTCGTGGTCGTGCGCGACCAGCTCGACGTGATCGAAGCAGCGCGAGTCGGAGCCCGGGCCGCGTCCGTCGCGGCCGACCCCGCCGGTGCGGCCTCCGCCGCGGTGGCTGCGGTCACCGACACGTCCGGCACCCGACCGGCTCGGGTGGCGACAGCGGTGGGCAGTGGCACGGTCACCGTCACGGTCACCGCCGAGAGCGTCACCGACGTGCCGTTGATCGGCCCGCTCCTCCCCGACATCGAAGTGTCCGGTCGGGCGACGATGATCCTCGAACCTCCGTGAGCGCGCCGTACCGCACCCAGCGCGCCGGGACGTCACTCGGTCACCGGCTCGGTATCGTCTCGGCCCGTGGAGCTCGTGGTGCGCGTCTCGGTGGTCGGCGGGCGCCCGGTGCTGAGCATCAGCGGCGAGCTCGATCTGGCCACCCTGCCGCAACTGCACAACGCGTTGTCCAAGTCGGCGAACCAACACCCGGCAGCGAGCGTCGTCGTCGATGTGGACGGTGTCTACGCGTGCGACGACGCAGCGCTCGGTGTGCTGCTCGGCGCGGCAGGGCGTGCCCGGGACGCCGGCGGCGACCTGCGCATCGTGTGCTCGCCCGGTCCGCTGCGCGACCGGTTGGCGCGCACCGGCTTCGATCGAGCGATCGAGGTCGTCGACGCCATCGCCGACGTCACCTGATCTCGACGTGACCGCAGGCCTGAACGGCGTGCCCGGAACCCGACGGACAGGGTGCAGTACCGTCCTGCGGATGCGCCGACTGCCAGCCCTGTGCCTGCTCGCCGCATCAACGGTCCTCGGCGCCGGTTGCATGAGCGATCCCGCACCGACCACTGCGTCATCCGACGTCGGTCTGCCATCGGGCTCGACCGTCCCCCAGCCGGGCAGCTGCGACCCCGACGTGGAACGCCTGCCGGCCCCGTCGATCGTCATCGGAGGCACGAGCACGGACTCGTCGTTCGGCATCGGCGCGTACGAGTGCGGCACGATCAGCGGCGACGGCTACATCGTCTACAGCTTCAACCCGGTGCTGCTCGACGCTTCCGGTCCGATCCAGGTCCGCATCAACAGCGGGGCTTCGGCAACGCTCACGTTCGGCCTGGCCACCTTCTCGCAGACCAGTCCCGGCGTGTGGGAGTCCACCGAACCGGCCACCGGATGCGACCGTCTGACGATCGATCTCACGTCGCCAGGCGGTGAGAACACGGCCACCTTCGGCGCCGACATCCGCCTCGGCGGCGCCGACGTCGCGTGCCCGCAACGAACGATCGACCCCACCGATCCCGGCGACATCGGTTCCGTGCCGGTGGCCACCCCTGCCGACAACACTTTGCCGCCGATCGCCACCTTCGGCACCGATAACACCCTGCCGTCGTTCTCCGGGGTCACCACCATCCCCGCGACAACGCCGACGATCGCACCGACCACCACTGTCGAGCCGACCTCGACGACTCGACGCTGACCACCCTCAGAACCGGTTGTGGGTGCGCGGGCGATGCACGCCGCGCTTGTCCCCCGCGCGGAGGTGCACCTTCTGCTCCTCCTCCAGTGCTGCCTCCTCGGCGACCAACCGCTTGAGGCTCTCCAACCGGACCGCCGGCAGGGTGCCCGCTGCGATCGCGGCCAGGACCGCACAGCCCGGCTCGTCCTCGTGCTTGCAGTTGCGGAACCGGCAGTGGTCGGTCAGGTCGAAGACGTCGGCGAAGGCGCGCTCGATGCCGTCGCCGCTCAGCCACAGGCTGACGGCGCGCACGCCGGGTGTGTCCAGCAGCCAACCGCCACTCGGCAACGACACCAGCTCGGCAGCGGTGGTGGTGTGCCGACCGCGCTGGTCGCCCATGCGGACGTCGTTCGTGCGCAACGCGTCGTTGCCGACGAGCGCGTTGATGAGCGTGCTCTTGCCGACTCCGCTGGCGCCGAGCAACGCCATCGTCCGGCCGTCAGCGGCATAGCTGCGCAGCGTCTCCAGCCCGGCATGGGTGATGCCGCTCGCGGCGTGCACGGGCACACCGAGCGCGACCTCCTCCAGCGTCTCCACCGACTTGGCGATGACCGCAGGGTCCTCGACGAGGTCGAGCTTGGAGAGGATCACGACGGGCTTGGCGCCGCTGTCGAACGCCAACACCAACTCGCGTTCGAGGCGGCGTTGGTTGGGTGGGCTGTTGAGACCGTGGACCAGGAACACCACGTCGATGTTCGCGGCCAGCGTGTGTGCCTCGGCGCGGTTGCCCTCGTGCGACGCCCTGCGCACGAACGCACTCTGACGGGTCAGAACGGTGTCCACCTTCTCGCCGTCGGCCGACGGCACGACCCAGTCACCCACCGCCACGTCGGCACCGATGTTGCGGACGCGGATCGGGTCCTCGCCGATCACCTGCAGCACCGTCGTCCACCCGCGGTCCAAGCGCATCGCCCGGCCGGGCACTCCAGGTCGTCCGATGGCTGCCCAGGCCTCGTCGAGTTGCGGGGTCCAGCCGAGCGCGGCTTCGGGCATCAGGGTCATCGTGCTGATGACGGTAAGGACTTCGACATCCCACGTCAACCGACGGCGGCACGTGCGCACCTCGGTCAGGGGCATCGAGCGTTTTCCCCGGTGAACGTAGGTCGCGTCTTGACAGGGATACCCTCCATGCTCTAGCGAGAAGGACCAATGGCCAAACCCCTCGTCATCGTGGAGTCGCCGGCAAAGGCGAAGACGATCTCCAAGTTCCTCGGCAGCGGGTACGACGTGCGCGCCTCCGTCGGCCACGTCGCCGACCTGCCGAGCAAGGGATTGGCCGTCGATGTCGACAACGGCTTCAAGCCGACCTACGAGTTGACCGAGCGCGGCAAGACGGTGATCAAGGATCTCCGCAACCTGATGAAGGACGCCAGCGAGCTGTACCTCGCGACGGACGAGGATCGCGAGGGCGAAGCCATCAGCTGGCACCTCCTCGAGTACCTCAAGCCGAAGATCCCCGTGAAGCGGATGGTGTTCCACGAGATCACCAAGGCCGCGATCGAGCACGCGGTCGCCAACCCGCGCGGCCTCGACTACGGCTTGGTCGACGCCGCCGAGACCCGCCGCATCCTCGATCGCCTGTACGGGTACGAGGTCAGCCCGGTGCTGTGGCGACGGGTCAACCGTGGCCTGTCCGCCGGGCGGGTGCAGAGCCCGACGATCCGTCTCGTCGTCGAGCGCGAGCGCGAACGAATCGCCTTCGTCACCGCCGGTTACTGGGATCTCGAGCTGCAGACGGGCACCCAACCGTCGTTCACCGCCACGCTCGTCGGCCTCGACGGCGCCAAGGTCGCGACCGGCAAGGACTTCAGCAGCTCCGGCCAGCCCAAGGCCGGAGTCGTCGTGGTCGACGAAGCGCACGCCCTCGCACTCACGGCCGGCCTCGATGGCGCCTCCGTCGCAGTGCGCAGCGTCGAAGAGAAGCCGTATCGCAGCAGCCCCAAGGCGCCGTTCATGACCAGCACCCTGCAGCAGGAGGGCGGCCGCAAGTTGCGCCTCGGCGCTGCACAGGTGATGCGTGTCGCCCAGGGTCTGTACGAGCGTGGCTACATCACCTACATGCGTACTGACAACGTCGTGCTCAGCGACGAAGCCCTCGCCGCGGTGCGCAGCGAGGTCGGCCGCGCGTACGGCCAGCAGTTCCTGTCGAAGGCGCCGCGCCAGTTCACGACCAAGATCAAGAACGCGCAGGAGGCCCACGAAGCCATCCGCCCCACCACGCCGCTGCGTGCACCGGATCAGGTCTCGGCCGAGCTGAACCCGCAGGAGCTCGCGCTCTACCGGATGATCTGGCAGCGCACACTCGCTTCGCAGATGGCCGACGCCACCGGCACCACGGTCAGCGTGCGCCTCACTGCCACGGCCGCACCATCCACCGGGCGCGCCGCTCAGGAGTGCGAGTTCGCCGCGAGCGGCACCACGATCACCTTCGCCGGCTACCGCCAGGTGTACGTCGAGTCCACCGACGACGACGCGGCCGAGGAGGAGAAGGAAGCGCTGCTGCCTGCGCTCACCGTCGGTCAGGTCGTTCCCGTCACCTCGATCACCCCGAACGGCCACGCCACCAGCCCGCCGGCGCGCTACACCGAGGCCAGCATCGTCAAGCGTCTCGAAGAGCTCGGCATCGGTCGACCCAGCACCTGGGCCAGCATCATTCAGACCGTGCAGGACCGCGGCTACGTGTGGAAGAAGGGCCAGGCGCTCGTGCCGACGTGGACCGCGTTCGCCGTCGTCGGTCTGCTCGAGAAGCACTTCGACGGCCTCGTCGACTACGCGTTCACGGCGCGCATCGAGGAAGACCTCGACAAGATCGCGCGCAGTGAGCAGCAGAAGGACAAGTGGCTCGATCGCTTCTACTTCGGCGACGAGAGCGATGTGGCGCTGCCCGGGCTCAAGCGCCTCGTCACCGAGAACCTCGACGAGATCGACGCCGCGGAGATCAACACCTTCCCGATCGGGCTGGACCCGAACGGCGTCGAGATCGTCGCCAAGCCCGGCAAGTACGGCCCGTACGTGAAGCGCGGCGACGACACCGCCAGCGTCCCCGAGGACATGACACCCGACGAGCTCACCGTCGAGGCCGCGCTCATCCTGTTGGCTCAGCCGAAGAGCGACACGCCCATCGGCGAGCTCGACGGACTGCCGGTGTTCGCGAAGAGCGGTCGCTACGGACCGTACGTGCAGTGGGGCACCCCCGATCTCCTCCCGCCCGGGATGGAGAAGCCCAAGATGGCCAGCCTGTTCAAGACGATGACGCTCGAGCGGATCACCGTCGCCGACGCGTCGGATCTGCTCCAGCTCCCACGAACGCTCGGCATCGACCCTGCCGACGGTGTCGCGATCCTCGCCAACAACGGGCGCTACGGGCCGTACGTGCAGAAGGGCAAGGACTACCGCAACATCACCAGCGAAGAGCAGTTGCTGGAGATCACGT
>JAOBWQ010000336.1 GCA_025463425.1 Ilumatobacteraceae bacterium
TCGTTGTACTCGCGCATCGCAACGCTGAGATCGTGCTCACGTTCCGAGCACAGACCCTCGACATCGACGAACTTGTACGTACCGCCTCCGGCATCGAGCGTGTTCCAGCCGTGCGCGTCGCCGTGCACGAGCACAGCCTTCGTGGGATCGAAGCTCGCGATGCGTCTGTCGCAGAGCTCGAGGGCCATGTCGATCACGGACCGTTCGCACGGCTGCCCGAGCTCGCTCCACGTCGAGGAGATGTAGCCGGCCAGCCATCGTGCTTGCTGCTGACCGGTGCGCAGACCTTCGTCGAGGGCGACCGGTCGCCAGAACGACCTCAGTGTCGTCGTGAGAGCTTCGAGGATCTGGGGGACGGTCAGTCCCAGGTCGGCGAGGTTCGGACCGAGACGTTCGAGCAGCATCGCCGGCGCTGACGCGTCGTGCGCGAGCAGCTCGGCACAGCCGCGCCCTGCAGCGAGCTCATGTGCCCTGACGCTCCGGGTGAAGGCGTCGTGCTCGTCCATGTCGAGCGGCATCGCCACTTTGAGGACGCAGGCTCGACCAGCGGCATCGGTCGCCGCCACGACGTACCCGGCCGTGCCGCCGGTGTACGCCCTGCCGAGGTTCAGCTCCCAGCGTTGCGCCAGACCGGTGACGATCCGCGGGAGCTCCGCCAGCCAACGCGTCCCCGCAGCGCCGTTGCGCAATGCTCGCTGCCGAACGAGATCCGGCAGATCGGGCTCATCCATGCCAACGTTGTAGCCCGTCGCGCTCGTCGTGCGCCATTGACCCGCATCCTTGCGCTGCCCTGGCGGCCGAGATGGCTCCTTCGCGATGATGGTGAGACTCGTTGTCCGACCCGGACACGGCGCAGTCGAGATGGAGGCACCGCATGCGACAGGAGTTCGAGGATCAGGACCTCACCGATTCGGTGTTCTGGGGTGTGCATCTCAAGAACGTCCTCTTCCGCGATGCGGACTTCACCGGTTCGACGATGTTCCACGTGCTGCTCAAGGACGTCACGATCGACGGCGGGATCGACCGCCTCGTCATCAACGGCGTCGACGTCACCGATGTCGTCAACCAGGGCGACCCTTGGTATCCACTCCGATCGATGCTGATGCCGAAGGACAGCGCTGCCGCCGTCGATGCGTGGGATCTGCTCGAGACGCGATGGGGCGACGCCTTGGCCCGCGCCGATGCGTTGACCGACGAGCAGCGTCGGCAGTCCGTCGACGGCGAGTGGTCGTTCATCGAGACGTTGCGTCACCTGGTGATGGCCATGGACAAGTGGTTCACGCTGCCGGTGCTCGGCCAGACCGAACTGCACCCGATCATCCTCCCCAACCGCGGGTCGAACGACTTCCCGTGGCCTGGCCGCGACGTCGCGGCCGACCCGACATATGACGAGGTGCGCACCGTACGCGCTGAGCGGGCTGCGAGGTTCGGAGCGTTCATCGCGTCGGTGACGGCCGACGAACTCGCTCGCACGACCACCGTGCTCGAGAACGGCGAGGCCACCGTCGAGCAGTGCCTGCACGTCGTGTTCGAAGAGGAGTTCGAACACCTCCGCTACGCAATGCGCGACCTCGACCGCCTCGGCTGACGGCGCTCGAGCTGCGCCCACGCAGCGAGCTCAGCGCCGACGCGCATCAGCTCAGTCGTCGTCCTGGTTGATCTGTTCGATGATGTCGTCGATCGTCTCGAGATCGCGGAGGATGCCGCGGGCTGTGTCGGTCAGGACCTGCTCATCGCCACCGGCGAGGTCGCAGAGCAGATCCATGGCGATCTCCGGCGGACACCCGGAACGCCGCGCGACATAGGCGACTGCTCGTACCACCGTCTCCTTGTCCGCGGACTCCATGGACGTTCCCGTACCCATTGTCACGTAAAGAATTACCTTCGAATTCACTCAGAGGGTCAGGCCGGCCCGCGCCTCCCGTCGCTCCAGTTCTGCACGAGATCGTTCTGGCAATGCGCTCGAACGCGATGCAGCCGGCGATCACGGATCGGCGCGCGTCACCGGGGGAGCGATGTCGACCTCGGCCCAGACGGTCTTGCCGTCGGAGGTGACGTCGACGCCCCACGCCGTGGCCAACTGACTGATCAGGTTCAGGCCGAATTTCCATCCCGTTCGTGCCGAGGGGTGGTGCACGACCGGCACACCTTCGAGGCTGCAGTCGAAGACCTCGATCCTCGCCTGCTGATCATCGACCCAGAAGTTCATCCGGCCCGGGGCGCCACCGTGTTGCACGGCGTTGGCCACGAGCTCGGTGACGACGATCGCGACGGATTGCCACTCCAGGCTCAGCGCCCTCGGGAACTCGTCGAGGATTCGATAGCGCACGTAGCGAGGAGCGAGGCGGTGGCGCTCGAACTCCACGCAGAGGTCGGGCGGTCGGCGCTCGTCCCGCACGCTCTCGCCGGCGTTCATGTCATCCAGGTTCCCTGCGCGCCGAATCTTCAACCCGAACACACGAAATGAGACGAATGTCTCCAACCGCGGGCCCAGCGTCGTTGCCTCGCACGCGTGCAACGATGCCGAGCCGCACGGGCGTGTCAGCGCTTCGCAGCCGCTGCTGTCTTGGAGACGGCAGACTTCGCGGAAGTCTTGGTCTTGACCGCCGATGCCTTGGCCGTGCGCGCTGTCGTCGTCGACGCCTTTTTGGCCGCTGTGGCAGCCGTGCCGACCGCCTTGCGTGCGGCTGTCGCCGTGGCCTTCGTCCCAGTGCGTGCCGCACCGGCAGTCGATGCCGCGCCGGACTTGGCCGTGCGCACGGTTGCGACGGTGCCACGTCCGGCAGCATTCGCTGCAGTGCGCGTCGCCTTCGCAGTTCCCCGAGCCAACGAGGATCCGGTCGGCGAGGTCTTCGGCTTCTTGCTTCCCATGATCCTGGCGACCAGGTCCTGCCCTGCGGCGAGACCGCCCTGTGCCACGCCGCTCACGTTGTCGCTCACTCGATCGACGACTCCGGCGATCGCGCCGACGACTCCGTTGGCCGGAGGTGCATCGGGAGAACGAGGATGCGGATGCGTGGGCGCAGTCTTCTTCGCCTCGGCCATGGCGTCGCCGAGATCGCCGAGCGCGTTGCGGCTCAGCGCATCACGGACCTTCGGGAAGAAGTCGGTCTGCTCTTCCTCGACGTGGTGGCGAACGTTCTCGATCAGGACCGTGACCTTCGCGTCGAAGCGCTCGGCCTTCGGGTCGAGACCTTCCAACTCCGACAGCACCCATTTGACGATGTGGTGCTCTTCCAAGCTCTCCAACGTGAGATCTTCCGTCGCCGGAACGAGTGAGCGGGCTGCGGGATAGAAGATCTGCTCTTCGATCGCCGCGTGGACCGACAGCTCCTCGATGATCCGGTCCACGATCTCGCGCTTCTCGACGTACGCCGCGTCGCCGGCCTTCTCGAAGCGCTTGAACAACGCCTCGACTGTCTTGTGGTCATTTCGCAGCAATGTGATGGCGTCCATGCGGCGGGTACTACCCCGGCCGAGGTGATTGCTAACCAGCGTTTGCATGTGATCTCGCGGTCGTCAACCGCTCGCCACGATGATCACATGCTGCGCCGGCGGCTCGGGGAGTTTTCACGAAGTGAAGAAGCCAGCCACGTCCGTCAGCAGGTGGGTCCCGTTGGAGACGTAGAGGCAGACCTTCCCGTTCGCGCCGAGCTTGGCGAGCACGCCGTTGGGGACTGTCGAGTTCTGTACGAAGTTGAGACTCGAGGCGTTGGGGCGGTCGGTGCCGCAGGGCCAGACCGTCACGAAACCGGCGCCTTGCGCGTCGGTCACCGTCACGTTGAGCACGACAGCGGTCGCCCCGGAAGGCGCGCCGGCCCGGCCGGTGACCTGGACCTCGGTCACCGAACCCTGCGCTGCGACACCGGCGCCCTGGTTCGCACCGTCGATCGTCGAGCCGTCGGCCCGGGTGTCCAACAGGCGGGCCGGCACGATGGCCTGGAAGGCAGTCGTCGGCCGGAAGTATCCGTTGACGTCGGCGAGGAGGTGGGTCGCGTTGGAGGTGTAGAGGCACACCTTGCCGCCCGCCCCGATCTTGGCGATCACGTTGTTCGGGACCGTCGAGCCCGTCACGTAGTTGAGGTTCGAGGCGTTCGGCCGGTCGGTGCCGCATGGGAACACCGTCACGAACCCGGCGCCTCGCGCCTCGGTCACCGTCACGTTGAGCACGACAGCGGCGGCATCGGCCGGCACGCCGGCGCGGCCGGTGATCTGCACCTCGGTCACCGACCCTTGAGCCGGTAGCCCCGCGGCTTGGCCCTGCCCGTCGAACGTGGTGCCGTCGGGCCGGGTGTCGAGCACTCGGGCCGGCACGAGGGGAACGTACGGAGCGGTGGCGGAGAAGAAGCCGGCGACATCGACCAGGAGGTGCGCTGCGTTCGAGACGTAGAGGCACACCTTTCCGTTCGCACCGATCTTGGCGATCACACCGTTCGGCACCGTCGAGCCGGCGACGTAGTTGAGGCTCGACGCGTTCGGCCGGTCGCTGCCACATGGCCAGACCGTGACGAACCCGGCGGCCCGAGCGTCGGTGACGGTCACGTTCAAGACAGCAGCAGCGGCGCCGGCGGGCACGCCGGCCCGGCCGATGACCTGCACCTCGATGGTGGAGCCCGCCTCCTGGAGGCCGGCCGCCTGGCCGGCACCGTCGACGGTGGTGCCGTCGGCCCGGGTGTCGAGCAGGCGTGCGGGAACGAGCGCGTCGACAGCAGCGCCGGCACCGCCACCGCCGCCGCCGCCACCGGCGCCGCCGCCGCCGGTGGAGACTCCCGACACGAGGCGCACCAACGACGGGTTGGTGACATCGGATGCGAACGAGCTCAGCACGCTGGCGAAGTCACCGGTGTGCGGCGCCGTGATGACGTCGAACGTCGTGTTCGCGGGCGGAGAGTATCCACCGACGAGGACAGGCTTCGCGGTCCCGCCGAGCGTGACGCTGCCGGGGCTCCGAGCGACCATCTGTCCGAACACCGTGGCGCTCGCGAGGTCGAACTCCGTCGTGCCGCCCGACGGCTGGCTGAATGCGCCGGTGAAGTCGAGCACGACGGTCGAATCGATCACGAACGTGCCGCTGTTGACCACATCGACCCGGATCGATCGCTTGCCGGCCGAGAACTGGATGCCGCTCACCCGCAGCGTGCCGGTGTTGGTCAGCGTCGACGTGGACGACGATGGCTGGAGGATCGTGTTGCCGTTGTTGTAGTTCATGTCGACGATGAGCGTGCCGGCATTGGTGAACGTCGCCGGGATGCCGACGACGCCGCTGCCTGAGGTGTCGTCCAGACGCACCGTCTGCGCTGCCGCGATCGCACCCGTCAGGGTGCTCGCGCCGAGCACGGTGAACTTGCCGGCGCCGGCGCCCACACCGTTCCACTTCGCACCGTCGATCACCGGATCGTTGCCCGTCACCGCGCCGCCGCCCTGTGTGAACGTGCCCTGCGTGTTGAAGATGCGGACGTTGAACGCGCCGTTGTTGGTCAGCGTTCCGGCCTGGTTCACGAACGTTGCACCGTCGCGGACGGTCACCGCGGCGTTTGCAGCGACGACCACGGTCGCGTTGTTGGTGATGGTCACACCGCTGTCGATCAGCGTGTCGACGGCCTG
Organism: Ilumatobacteraceae bacterium; assembly: GCA_025463425.1. Taxonomy (GTDB): domain Bacteria; phylum Actinomycetota; class Acidimicrobiia; order Acidimicrobiales; family Ilumatobacteraceae; genus WLMZ01. Next base: position 5,605 of record JAOBWQ010000336.1, read on the forward strand.
GAAGTCGAGGGTCCCGTTGTTGACCACGTTGACGCGGATCGACCGGGTTCCGGAGGAGACCGGGATGCCCATGACTCGCAGCGTTCCCGTGTTGGTCAGCGTGGCGGTGCCCGTCGTGGGTTGCAGGCTGGTGTTTGCGTTGTTGTAGTTCATGTCCAGCACGAGCGTGCCCGCGTTGGTGAACGTCGCCGGGATGCCGACGACGCCGTTGCCGGAGGTGTTGTCGATCCGCAGCGTCTGCGTGGCGGTGATCCCACCCGTCAGGGTGCTCGCGCCCAGCACGGCGAACTTGCCCGCCCCCGCGCCGACGCCGTTCCACTTCGCACCGTCGATCACCGGGTCGTTGCCCGTGACGCTGCCGCTGCCCTGGGTGAAGCCCCCCGCCGAGTTGAAGGTGCGGACCCTGAAGGTCCCGTTGTTGGTGAGTGTTCCGGTCTGGTTGACGAACGTGGCCCCGTCGCGGACGGTCACCACTGCGTTTGCCGCAACGGTGGTGGTGGCGTTGTTGGTGATGGTGACCCCGCTGTCGATGATCGTCTCGACCGCCTGGAACGAGAGCGTTCCGTTGTTGATCACGTTCGACCGCAGGTATGGACCGCCGGCGCTGGGGATGCCCGTCACGCGCAGTGTGCCGGCGTTGGTGACGGTCGATCCGGCGAGCACGCTGTTGGCGTTGTTGTAGGAGAGATCGAGGTTCAACACACCATTCACGCCGACACTGCTCGGGCTGGAGAGCGTGAGTGATCCGAAGGTGTTGCCGACGATCAGCGTCTGAGTTCCGCTGGCGCCCCCGACGGTGATCGAATGGGCCGTGCCGGTGGCGTCCAGCGTGACGGCGTACGTGCCCGCCGTGACGTCGCCGATGCAGACGTCCTTGCTCGCGTCGGGGAGGCCAGTGGACCAGTTGGCCGACGTCGTCCACAAGGTGCCAAACCCTCCGATCCAGGAGTCGTTGCACGCAACCGCATGTGCGGTCTGGCCCGCCAGGGTCATGCCAGTGACGGAGAGCAGCGACGCCACGACGACCGGGCCGAGGAGGCGGAGCCGCCTCGCGCCAGGCCTGCGGTCCGGGGCCTGGGATGGTCCGCTGATGCCGTTGCGTCGAGCAGTGATCTTCACCGGGTTCATTGATCCTCCACGAGTGCCGGGTCCCCCCTCGGGACGTGCGCTCGAAGAGTGCGGCATCGCCGTCCAACGAACGTCCGACGGATGTGGAGGGCGCTCCGATTCGCAGAGCTCTGCGACCCCTGGCGCTACTCGCGGTGCGTCACGTCCACGTTCTCCGTCGTCCGCACCGGGTCAGGGGACCCTTCGACGTTGATCCGGGGGAGCCAGGCCAGCGCCTTCGGGAACCACCAGTTGCGATCGCCGAGCAGCTCCATGGTGGCCGGCACGAGGATGAGGCGGACGACCGTCGCGTCGATGAACACCGCGAACGCGAGACCGAACCCGATCAACTTGAGGACGCGCATGTCGGAGAGGACGAAGCTCCCGAACACGCAGATCATGATCGCCGCGGCGGCGGTGATCAGCCGGGCGGTCTTGGCCAGGCCGTGGGCCACGGCCGCCGCGTTGTCGTGGTCGCGGTCGTACTCCTCCTTGATCCGGCTGAGCAGGAACACCTCATAGTCCATCGAGAGCCCGAAGACGATCGCGAACAGCATCATCGGCACCCATGCCTCGATCGGGCCCTCCTTGCCGATGCCGACCAGGCTCTTCATCCACCCGTTCTGGAACACGGCGACGATCACGCCGTAGGAAGCACCGATCGACAAGAGGTTCATGATGACGGCTTTGAGCGGCACCAGCAGCGACCGGAACACGAGCATCAGCAGCACGAAGCTGAGCACGAGGATCACGATGAACATGTACGGGAGTCGTTTGCCCATCGTGTCGGCCAGGTCGACGCCGATCGCGGTCTGCCCCCCGACGTGAACGGAGAGCGTGGAACCGTTGGTGACGCTCGGGATGACGTCGTCGCGGAGGTGGTGCACGAGGTTGGTCGTGCTGGCATCCTGCGGCGAACCCGTGGCGACCACCTGCAGCAGTGCGCCGTTGCCACTCTGACTCGTGACGACAGGGCTGACCTGGGCCACACCTGGCGTGGCAGCGATCGCAGTGCGCAACGCGTTCATGGTGGCCACGTCCGCGTCGCCGTGGATCTCTCCGGCGACGATGAGCGGGCCGTTGAAGCCCGGACCGAACCCCTCGGTGAGGAGGTCGTA
>JAOBWQ010000374.1 GCA_025463425.1 Ilumatobacteraceae bacterium
TGGATCGAAGCCCTGCGCCCGCTCACCGGACTCGACGAGCCGGTTCGCCGGTACGTGCTCGACCAGCCAACGACCGGAGAGTTCCTCGCGCGGTTCGAGAACCTGCTCGAGCTCTTGGTGCCGGCCTACGCGAACGAGGGCAAGAGCTACCTGTCGCTGGCGATCGGTTGCACCGGCGGGCGCCACCGCTCGGTTGCGATCAGCGAGGAGCTCGCTGCATGGTTGCGGCGCCATGGTCACCAGCCGCGGGTGACCCACCGTGACATCGGCCGCTGAGCCCGACACGATCTGTTCGGGGATGCGCCCCAGGCACTAGGGTCGGCGGGGCATTTCACTCCGCCACATATCTCTGTGAAAGGACGCGTCGAAGATGACGGTTCGGGTAGGCATCAACGGTTTTGGGCGGATCGGCCGCAACTTCTTCCGGGCCGCGAAAGCGCGTGGGGCGGACATCGATTTCGTCGCGGTGAACGACCTCGGCTCGCTGGAGCAGATGGCTCATCTGCTCAAGTACGACACGATCACCGGCGCGCTGCCACAGCACATCAAGGCCGGCAAGGACGGCATCACCGTCGACGGCGACACGCTCAAGGTGCTGCAGTACCGCAACCCCGCCGAACTGCCGTGGGGTGATCTCGGCGTCGATGTCGTCATCGAGTCGACGGGCATCTTCACCGACCGCCCGAAGGCCGCGCTGCACCTCGACGGCGGCGCGCCGTACGTGATCGTCTCGGCGCCGTCCAACGGTGCCGACGCGACCTTCGTGATGGGTGTCAACCACACCGACTTCAACCCGGCCGCGCACAAGGTCATCTCCAACGCGAGCTGCACCACGAACTGCTTCGTTCCGATGATGAAGGTGCTCGACGATGCGTTCGGGATCGAGAACGGCTTGATGACCACGGTCCACGCCTACACCGGCGACCAGAGCCTCGTCGACGGGCCACACAGCGACCTCCGCAGGGCCCGTGCCGCCGCCGTGAACATCGTTCCCACCGGCACCGGCGCCGCCCGCGCGACGGCACTGGTGATGGAGAGCATGAAGGGCAAGCTCGACGGCACGTCGCTGCGGGTGCCGATCCCGGTCGGCTCGATCACCGACTTCACCGGCAACCTGAAGAAGTCGGCATCGGTCTCCGAGATCAACGCTGCGTTCAAGGCAGCGGCGTCGAAGGGCCCGCTGAAGGGCATCCTCAGGTACAGCGAGGAGCCGCTCGTGTCGAGCGACATCGTCACCGACCCGCACAGCTGCATCTTCGATGCCGGTCTCACGATGAGCCTCGGCAACCTGGTCAAGATCCTCGGCTGGTACGACAACGAGTGGGGCTACAGCAACCGCCTGCTCGACCTCACCCTCTACACGGCAAAGGTCGCGAAGAAGAGCGCGCCGAAGAAGCGCTGATGTCCGGGTCCGTGGAGATGGGCAGGATCCCGGTCCTCGACGATCTGGGCGATGTCAGCGGCAAGCGTGTGCTCGTCCGCACCGACTTCAACGTGCCGCTCGACAACGGCGAGATCGCCGACGACTTCCGCATCCGGGCGGCGTTGCCCACCATCAGCTGGCTCACCGATCGTGGTGCTTCGGTCGTGTGCGCCAGCCATCTCGGCAGGCCGAAGGGCAAGCCGGAACCGAAGTACAGCATGGCACCGGTGCGCGAGCGCTTGGCCGAGCTGGCTCCCGGCGTGGACCTGATGGAGAACCTGCGCTTCCATCCCGGTGAGGAGGGCAACGATCCCGCGTTCGTCGCCAACCTGGTCGACGGCGTCGACGCGTATGTCGACGACGCGTTCGGCGCCGCGCATCGTTCCCACGCCTCGATCGTCGGTCCGCCGAAGACGCTGCCGTCGGCGATGGGCCTCCTGCTGCAGAAGGAGGTCGATGTCCTCCTCGGCATGCGCAACAACCCGAAGCACCCGTTCGTCGCGGTGCTCGGTGGGTCGAAGATCTCCGACAAGCTCGGCGTCGTCGAAGCGTTGCTCGGCATCGTCGATTCGCTGGTGATCGGTGGTGCGATGTGCTTCACGTTCTTCATGGCCCAGGGCAAGCCCGTCGGCGCGTCCCTGTGCGAGCCGGACCAGGTCGAGACGTGCAAGCGGTTGCTCGCCTCGGGCAAGGCGATCCACCTCCCCGACGACATCACCGGTGTCGACGCGAATGGTGCATATGCAACCTTCGGCACCCGACTGCCTGACGGCGCCAAGGGCTTCGACATCGGACCTGGCTCGGCGGCCGCGTTCAGCGACATCATCATGGACGCCCGAACCGTGTTCTGGAACGGCCCGATGGGCATGTTCGAGGACGATCGCTTCGCGTCCGGCACACGGACGGTTGCCCAGGCGATGGCGGACACGAAGGCCTTCACGGTCGTCGGCGGCGGCGACTCGGCGGCCGCGCTGGCCCAGTTCCGCCTCGACGACGAGGTCGACCACGTGTCGACCGGAGGAGGCGCATCGTTGGAGCTGCTCGAGCTCGGCGACCTGCCCGGATTGCAGGCGTTGCGGGGAGCACCGAATGCCGCGCAATGAGCCACCGGACCGCACGACGAAGGACGGCACGCGCCGGCCGATCATCTCCGCCAACTGGAAGATGCACAACAACCACTTCGAAGCGATCCAGAGCGTCCAGAAGCTGTCCTACCTGATCGGCAAGGACGACATCGCCGCGGTCGACGTCTGCATCCATCCGCCGTTCACCGACATCCGCAGCATCCAGACCCTGATCGAGGCCGACGAGCTGTACTACCTCCTCGGCGC
>JAOBWQ010000384.1 GCA_025463425.1 Ilumatobacteraceae bacterium
CGCCCTGCGACCGGAGCCGTTCGGCGCGCTCGCGTACCACTACGGCAACCGCCGGCTGGTGTTCCTGAAGCACGTCGACATGGTCCGCGTCGCCAAGGACCTCGGCAAGCACGCCACGCTGCAGGCCACCCTGGAGGCGTGCGAGATCGCGCCGGCGCGTTGGCCGAGCTTTGCCAAGGCGTTCGAATCCCTGCAGTCCTCGGAGGTCGTTCGTGAGCGAGCGAAACGAGTGAACGATGAGCGTTGAAGCACTGGTCACCACGCTGAAAGGTGGGCTCGATGCGCCGATCTGCCTCACCTGGGAGCTGACCTACGCGTGCAACCTGCAGTGCGTGCACTGCCTGTCGTCGAGCGGTCAGCGCGACCCGCGCGAGCTCAGCACGGCAGAGGCCAAGCAGGTGCTCGACGAGCTGCGCGACCTCCAGGTCTTCTACATCAACATCGGCGGTGGCGAGCCGATGGTGCGCCGCGACTTCTTCGAGATCCTCGAGTACTCGATCAGCCAGGGGATCGGCGTCAAGTTCTCGACCAACGGTGCGTTCATCGACTTCGACAAGGCCCAGCGCCTCGCCGCGATGGACTACCTCGACATCCAGATCAGCCTCGATGGCACCGATGCGGTCACGAACGACGCGGTCCGCGGTGAGGGCAGCTACGACATGGCCCGCCGGGCGATGGACAACCTCAAGGCCGCCGGCTTCGGCCCGTTCAAGATCAGCGTCGTCGTCACCCGTCACAACGTCGATCAGCTCGACGAGTTCAAGGCGCTGGCCGATTCGTACGGCGCACAGCTGCGGGTCACCCGGCTGCGTCCCAGCGGTCGCGGTGCCGATTCGTGGCACGATCTGCACCCCACCAACGCCCAGCAGCGCCAGATCTACAACTGGTTGCTGGCACACGGCGAGAACGTGCTCACCGGCGACTCGTTCTTCCACCTCAACGCCCTCGGCGAGGAGCCGCTGCCCGGACTGAACATGTGCGGCGCCGGGCGCGTGGTCTGCCTCATCGACCCGATCGGCGACGTGTACGCCTGCCCTTTCGTGATCCACGTCGAGTTCAAAGCCGGGTCGGTGCGCGACGCCGGCGGGTTCGCCAAGGTCTGGAAGCAGAGCGAGCTCTTCCTCGAGCTGCGCGAGCCGCAATCGGCCGGCGCATGCAGCAGCTGCGGCAGCTACGACGCATGCCAGGGCGGCTGCATGGCGGCGAAGTTCTTCACCGGCCTCCCGCTCGACGGCCCGGATCCGGAGTGTGTGAACGGTCACGGCGAGCACCTGCTTGAGGGCGTCTCGGCGGCGTCCAATCCGAAGCCGAGCATGGACCACTCCAAGCCGGCCAAGGTCACTGCGGTCAGTGTGTCCTTGGGCGTGACGCGCAAACCCGTCGCCGTCAGCTGACGTCTTGCTGCTCTTCGCGCTGATCCCCGTCACCTACGTGCTGGGGATGTTCCCCAGCGCGGTGATGGTCGCGAGGTCGCGCGGCGTCGACATCACGAGCGAGGGCTCCGGCAACCCCGGCGCGTCGAACGTCAGTCGCGTGCTCGGCTGGAAGTGGGGCGTGATCGTGTTCGTGCTCGACGCAGCCAAGGGCGCAGCGGGCGCCACGATCGGCTGGGTGTTCGTGGGCCGTCACGCCGGCTACGCGTGCGTTGCCGCGGCGGCGCTCGGCCACATGTTCCCGCTGCTCCGCCGGTTCGGCAGCCGTCGGTTCCAGGGCGGCAAGGGCGTCGCCACGGTGGGCGGCGGGATGCTCGTGCTCCAGCCCATCGTGTCGCCGATCCTCCTGCTGATCTGGCTCGGCGTGAGCAAGCTCACCAAGAAGGCATCGCTCGGGTCGATCGCGATCATCGCGCTGCTGCCGATCGGCGAAGCCGTGCTCGGCGCGCCCGCGTGGGAGATCTTCGCCAGCATCGGCCTCGGTGCACTCGTGCTGGTCAAGCACGGCTCGAACATCAAACGGCTGATCAGGCGCGAGGAGCTGTCGCTCGACAAGAATGGGTGACCCATGCGCCTCCTTGAACCCCTCCAGCTCGGCGCATCCACGGCGACCAACCGACTCGTGTTCGGGCCCCACGTCACCAACCTCGCGGCCGACGATCGAAGCCTTCCCGGCCGTTGGGTCTCCTACCACGCTGCTCGCGCCGCAGGTGGCGCCGGCCTGGTCGTCACCGAGGGAGCGAGCGTGCACGACAGCGACTGGCCCTACGAGCGCGCCCCACTGGCAGCGCGGTGCGCCGATGGCTGGGCCGAGCTCGCTCGGCGCTGCCACGACGCCGGCTCGCTGCTGATCGCCGGCCTCGATCACGCCGGCGGCCAGGGTTCATCGGCGTACAGCCAGCGCGAGCTGTGGGCGCCCTCGCGCGTGCCCGAGGTGAACAGCCGCGAGGTGCCGAAGTGGATGGAGGGCGACGACGTCGAGGCCGTCATCGCCGGCTTCGCTGCAGCGGCCGCCCTTGCCCGCGAGGCCGGATGCGACGGTGTCGAAGTCAACGCCGGTCAGCACAGCCTGATCCGCCAGTTCGTCTCCGGACTCACCAACCAGCGTGGCGACGAGTGGGGCACCGACCGCACCCTGCTTGCCCGACGGGTGATCACCGACGTCCGCTCGCGTGTCGGCGCGAACGGCGTCGTCGGGCTCCGTCTGTCCTGCGACGAGCTGGCGCCGTGGGCCGGCATCACCCCGGAGATGGCGCCGGCGATCGCAGCCGAGCTGTCCGGGTGCGGGCTCGACTACCTCGTCGTCACGCGTGGCTCGATCTTCAGCATCGAGAAGACTCGTCCGGACTTCCACGAGCCGACCGGCTTCAACATCGACGTGTGCCGTGCCGTGCGCGACGCCGTCACCGCGGCCGGCCTCGTCACCAAGGTGATCCTGCAGGGTTCGATCGTCGACACCGGACAGGCCGAGTGGGCTGTCGGCGACGGCGTCTGCGACGCGGTGGAGATGACCCGTGCCCAGATCGCCGACCCGCAGTTGGTCGCCAAGCTCGGCGCCGGCACGCCGGAGCGGATCCGGCCGTGCACCCGCTGCAACCAGACGTGTCAGGTGCGCGATGCGCGCAACCCCATCGTCACGTGCGTCGGCGAGCCAAGCAGTGGTCGCGAGACGGAGGATCCCGATTGGTACGTGCCCACCCGGTCGCCACGCGAGGTCGTGGTGGTCGGTGGCGGGCCGGCGGGCCTCGAGGCCGCACGCGTCGCCGCGACTCGAGGACACCGCGTTCGTGTGGTCGAGCAGGCTGCTTCGCTCGGTGGTGTCGCCGCCGTCGCCGGTCCGGGCGCTCCCCTCGTCGAGTGGTTGATCGCCGAGTGCGCCACAGCCGGCGTGGTCCTCGAGACGGGATCGCGGTACGACGGCAGCGCCGATCTGGCGCCCGGCACGATCGTGATCCAGGCGACGGGTGGGCGGTCCGGCGACCGTCCCTACGCCGTCGATCCGGATGCCGACGCGGTCGTCGACATCGCCGAGCTGCGCGCCGGCGCGGCGAGCCTGCCGGCCGCTGGGCCGGTCGTGATCTTCGATCCGATCGGCGGCCCGATCGGCATCGCGATCGCGGCGGAGCTCGGCGATCGCGCGGTGCTCGTCACCCAGGACAACATCGCCGGCAACGAGCTCAGCCGCACCGGCGACCTGGCCCCCGCCAACGTGCGCCTGGCCCAGGCCGGGGTGCGCATCGAGCGACGCAGCCTGCTGCGTGTCGCGGGCGCCGGGCACGTGACGATCGAGGACAAGTACACCGCCGAGCAGCGCGACATCGAATGCGTCGCCATGGTCGACTGCGGCTTCCGCCTCCCCACCGAGCCGATCGCCGGCGCCGCCCTTCGCGTCGGCGACTGCGTGGCGCCACGGACGATCCTCGAAGCAATCCTCGAAGGCCGCCGCGCCGCGGTGGCCGTCGACCGCGCCTGAGGTCTCGTTCCTTGCGTGTCGCCGCGGTAGGTTCCGGCAGATGCCGATCGCCGCGATGCGCGTTGCCCGTCCAACGACGGATCTGCCCAGGATCCGCGCGTTCTACGAGGACGTGGTCGGCTTGTCGGTGCTGTGGACGTTTGCCGACCACGACGGGTTCGACGGCGTGATCTTCGCGATCCACGGCGAACTGGCCCAGCTCGAGATCGTGCACACCCCGCACGCCACCACGCCCCAGCCGACCGCCGAGGACGTGCTGGTGCTGTACCTCTCGTCGCCATCAGAAGTGGCCGATCTCGGCGGGCGGCTGCATGCCCACGGTGCGACCGCCGTGGCCGACGACGACGCCGAGCTGAACCCGTACTGGCCGAACAACGGGGCGGTCACGTTCGTCGATCCCGACGGCTACCGGTTGGTGCTCTCCCCGGAGTGACGGGGGCCGCGCACCGTCAGCGGGTGGACGGAGGACGGTCGGCGACCGCCGTCTCGTACTCCTCGGCCAACGAGATCACGTATTCCGGGATCGCCCCAGCCGCGACGTCGGCCAGCGTGACGTTCTCGAGCACCCGCCGCAGGCTGGCCCTGACGGCCATCCAGACCGTGCGCAGCTCGGTGGCCGGGCCGCGGTACTCCAGCGTGGTCAGGCTGAGGTCGTGCA
>JAOBWQ010000408.1 GCA_025463425.1 Ilumatobacteraceae bacterium
ACCGGTTCCTCGCTCGGTCGCCTGCTCAAGATGCGCGGCCTGCGCGTCACGATGCAGAAGCTCGACCCGTACATCAACATCGATCCCGGCACGATGAACCCGTTCGAGCACGGCGAGGTGTTCGTCACCGACGACGGCGGTGAGACCGACCTCGATCTCGGCCACTACGAGCGCTTCATCGACGAGCCGCTCAGCCGGAACAGCAACGCCACGACGGGCAGCATCTACCAGGCGGTCCTCGCGGCCGAGCGGCGTGGCGACTACCTCGGCCGGACGGTGCAGGTCATCCCGCACATCACCGACGAGATCAAGCGGCTGATCAAGCGCCTCGCCACCGACGTTGTCGACGTCGTGATCACCGAGGTCGGCGGCACCGTCGGCGACATCGAGATCCTGCCCTTCCTCGAAGCGATCCGTCAGTTCCGCAAGGAGGTCGGTCGCGACAACGTCTGCTACGTGCATGTCACCCTCGTTCCGTACATCGGGCCGAGCGGCGAGCAGAAGACCAAGCCGACCCAGCACAGCGTCACCGAGCTGCGCAGCCGAGGCATCCTGCCCGACGTCATCGTCTGTCGCAGCGAGGAGCCGCTGAGCCCCAACCTGAAGCGCAAGATCAGCAACCTGTGCGACGTCGACGAGCGCGCCGTGGTCAACGCGGCCGATGCCCGCAACATCTACGAGCTGCCGCTGATCCTGCACGACGAGGGCTTCGACGACATCGTCTGCGAGACCCTGCGCATCGACGCCCCGCTCGACCTGTCGTCGTGGGAGAAGGTCGTCGCCAACGTCGAGGCCGCCACCACGCCGGTCCGGATCGGCCTGATCGGCAAGTACATCGATCTCCAGGACGCCTACCTCTCGGTGGCCGAGAGCGTGCGCCACGCCGGCTTCCACCACGGGGCCAAAGTCGAGATCGACTGGATCCAGGCCGAGGACGTCGAGGGGCTGCTCACCGCCGGACGGCTCGGCGAACTCGACGGGATGATCATCCCCGGCGGCTTCGGGTCGCGGGGCATCGAGGGCAAGATCGCGGCGGCCGAGTACGCCCGCCTCAACGATGTGCCGTGCCTCGGGATCTGCCTCGGGATGCAGGTGATGACGATCGAGTTCGCCCGCCACGTGCTGGGCATGACCGACGCCAACTCGACCGAGTTCGACACCACCACGCACTTCCCCGTGATCGACCTGATGGTCAGCCAGCGCGACATCAGCGACAAGGGCGGCACGATGCGCCTCGGCGCGTACTACGCGGTGCTGACCCCCGGTTCGAAGGTCGCCGAGGCCTATGGCGAGGCCGTGGTCAGCGAACGTCACCGCCACCGGTACGAGTTCAACTCGAACTACCGGAACCGCTTCGAGGCGGCAGGGTTCGTCTGCAGCGGTACCTCGCCGGACAAGCGCCTGGTCGAGTTCATCGAGCTCGCCGACCATCCGTTCTGGGTCGGCACGCAGGCGCATCCCGAGTTCAAGAGCCGCCCTGATCGCCCCCACCCGCTTTTCCGCGAGCTCGTCGCCGCATCATTGCAGCGTCGGGCCCAGCGCGAAGCCGAGAGCGCGTCACCAGAGCAGTTCGGCGACGCTGCCGCACCGATCACCCAGATCGTCGCCTGATCGGCGCCGATGACGGGATTTCGCCACGTTCGTGACCGCCTCGTCCACCAGGGCTACATCTGGCACGTCGCCGTCGGCACCTTCGAGAGCCCCGACGGCCAGCAGTTCGAGCGCGACATCGTCCGCTCTCCGGGCGCGGTCGCAGCGGTCCCGCTGATCTTCGATGCAGAGGGCAACGCGTCCGTCATCCTCGTTCGCCAGTACCGGGCCCCGTACGACGCGTACGTGCTCGAGGTGCCGGCGGGGATGCGCGACGTCGCCGGCGAGCCCACCGAGGTCACGGCGCGGCGGGAGCTGATCGAAGAGGTCGGCCTCGACCCAGGCCGCCTCGAGCTGTTGACCGAGTTCTACCCGTCCGCCGGCATGACCGATTCGGTGTTGACCCTCTACCTGGCGACCGACCTGGTCTCGGTGCCGCAGGATCTGCACGGTCCCGAAGAGGAGCACATGGAGGTCCTCAACCTGCCGTTCGACGATGCCGTCGCGATGGTCGAGCGTGGCGAGATCCACGACGCCAAGACGGTCATCGGGTTGCTGATGGTCGCTCGTCGGCTGGAGCGTGGCGATCGGCCATGACCGTCGGGCTGCCGTTGCAGATCGAGGAGTTCCTGACCTGGATGGCCACCGAACGAGGTCGCTCGCACAACACCCTCGCGGCGTACCGCCGCGACCTCGTCGGCTACGTGACGTGGCTGACGACGACGGGGATCACCGTTGCCGACGTCACCACAGCGCAGCTCGTCGAGTTCGTCGGCGCACGCCGCGCGTCCGGCGCAGCCCCGGCCAGCGTGGCCCGGCAGCTGGCTGCGATTCGGATGCTGCACCGGTTCCTCGCCGAGGAGGGCATGCGCGCCGATGATCCGTCCGCCGATCTCGAAGGTGTGCGGGTCCCTGCCGGGATCCCCAAGCCGCTCACCGAGGCCGAGGTGGGGTCGCTCCTGGCTGCGGTGCTCGGCGACGAGCCCGTCGCCCGACGCGACCGGGCCCTGCTCGAGCTGCTCTATGCCACCGGGGCGCGCATCGGCGAGGCCGTCGGCCTCTCGCTCGGCGACATCGACATCGAGGGTGGTCTCGTCCGGCTGTTCGGCAAGGGCTCCAAGGAGCGGATCGTGCCCTTCGGCCGAGCCGCTGCCGAGGCGTTGCAGAGCTGGTTCGGCCCGTCCGGCCGGCGGTTGATGACGCCGGACCGCTGGGCCAGGCGCGGCGACGCCGAGGCCGTGTTCTTGAACCAACGCGGCGCCCGGCTGAGCCGCCAATCGGCATGGCTGATCGTCAGCAACTACGGCGAGGCCTGCGGGCTGGACAAGCACCTCTCACCGCACGTGCTGCGGCACTCGTGCGCAACCCACCTCCTCGACCACGGCGCCGATCTGCGGATCGTCCAGGAGATGCTCGGCCATGCGTCGATCAGCACCACCCAGATCTACACCAAGGTCTCCCAGGAACGGCTCTGGGAGGTCTACCGCGCGGCCCATCCGCGGGCCGGACGCGGCGCAGCATGAAGAACCCTTTCGCGCATGCAGCGCATCTGGCTCGGCGGTTCTTCGGCGCGCTCTCCGGCGCAGCGCCCCCGGCCGCCGACGATGCGTGGGCCGTCGGGTTCCTCACGGCCTCCGAAGCCGAACTGTGGTGGGGGCTGCAGCACCAGGACCGGCGCCACAGCGTGCACGTCGCGCGTCGCTTCGTCGCGCTCATGGATGATCCATCCCGTGAAGCGGTGGCCGCAGCGCTGCTGCACGACGTCGGCAAGCAGTGCAGCCGGCTCGGCACGGTCTCGCGTGTGGTGGCGACGATCATCGGGCCGCGCACCGACCGCTTCCGGCGCTACCACGACCACGAGCGGCTCGGAGCCGACCTCCTCCGCGATGCGGGCTCGTCGCCGGTGACGATCGCGCTGGTCGAAGGGACGTCGGCCGACGTCGCCACGGCCGACGCGCTGCGTGCTGCCGACGACATCTGACTCGGCTGGTCACCCGGTCAGGAGGGGAGGAGCCCAATGTGGTCGTACACGCGGCCGAGCGTCGCCGACGCAATGGTGCGTGCCTTCTCCGAACCCGTGCGCAGCAGCGAGGCGAGCTGGCCACGATCGCTGATCAACTCGGCGTACCGTGCCTGGATCGGGCGGAGCAGCTCGACGACGGCCTCGCCGGTGGCCGCCTTGAGCGCGCCGTACTGGGTGTAGTCGGCGGCGACGTCTTCGGGCGTGCGCCCGGTGGCGGCGGCATGGATCTCGAGCAGGTTGGAGATCCCGGGCTTCGACGCACGGTCGAAGCGCACCTCGTTCTCGCTGTCGGTGACGGCCCGCTTGAACTTCTTGAGGATCGAGGCGGGGTCGTCGAGCATGTTGATCAACCCGGCATCGGTGGCGGCCGTCTTGCTCATCTTCGACGTCGGGTCCTGCAGATCCATCACCCGCGCCCCGGCCTTGGGCATGACGCCCTTGGGGACCACGAACGTGTCGCCGAAGCGGGCGTTGAAGCGCAGCGCGATGTCCCGGGTGATCTCGATGTGCTGGCGCTGGTCGTCGCCGACGGGTACCTCGTCGGGGTCGTAGAGGAGGATGTCGGCGGCCATCAGGGCCGGGTAGCTGAACAGCCCGGCGGAGATGAACTCACCCTCGCGCTTGGTCGTCTTGTCCTTGAACTGCGTCATCCGGCTCAGCTCGCCGTAGCTGACGTTGCACTCCGCGATCCACGAGAGCTGGGTGTGCTCGGGCACGTGGCTCTGCACGAACGCCGTCGAGACCTCGGGATCGAGGCCGACCGCGAAGAACATCGCGGCCAGCTCCAGGGTGGCCTGACCGACGGTGCCGGGCTGCTCGGTGACGGTGAGCGCGTGCAGGTCGGCGATGCCGTAGAAGCCGTCGCAATCGTGCTGGCCGATGACCCAGTTGCGCAATGCCCCGAGGTAGTTGCCGAGCTGCAGTTCTCCGGTGGGCTGAATCATCGACAGGACACGCGTCACGCCGCAGAGGCTAACCCGAGGTCAATGGATCGGTGGCGGCGATTTCGGCCCAGTAGCGTGGTGCGAGTGACCTACGACGTGTCGACGCCGGTGTTCGAGGGGCCGTTCGA
>JAOBWQ010000431.1 GCA_025463425.1 Ilumatobacteraceae bacterium
ACTTCATGGTCGCCGCGCTGCTGTTCACGCTGCGCAACCGCTGGCTGATCGCGGTCGGGGCGGTGTCCAGCCTCGCCGCGGCGGGCATCGCCTGGTTCCGCCTGGAGCGGCACCTCGACGGCCACAGCACCGCGTGGATGGAGCCGAAGATCACCTCGCCGCGCAACCTGCTGCTGCGGACGTTCGTCGGCTACACCCATCCGCTGTTCCCGTGGCTGGCGTTCCTCTGCGCCGGCATCCTCCTCGGCCGTTACCTGCCCCGCCTGCGCGAGCTGCGCGTGCGGTTGATCGTCGGCGGCTCGGTCCTCTTCGTCGGCACCTATCTCGTCAACTTCATCGGGCTGCGGATCGCGACGCACGGCTTCACGGTCGATACCACCGGCGCGCGTCGGTGGCGCGGGCTGCTGTCGACCGGGCCGTTCGACCGCGGCCTGCTCTACACCGTTGGCACTTTGGGCTCGTCGATCGTCGCCTACTGCGCGATCTCGTGGCTGGCCGAGCGCTTCGCCGCAGCACCGCTGACCGAGCTGTTCCGCCACGCGGGCCAGATGACGCTGACCCTGTACCTCTTGCACGTCGTGACGTTCAACGCGGTCGTGCACTGGTGGCACTGGGTGACGCCCACAGGCCTCGACACCGCGCTGGCGTTCAGCCTCGTGTTCTGGGTGCTGGCGATCGCGATGGGCGCGATGTGGCATCGCTTCGCCGGAATGGGCCCGCTGGAGCGCATCTACCGCAGCTTCGGCGGTTGAGGCGCGATATTGGCAAAACGTGACAGTGGACACGTCATGTTTCGGAACAATCTGCTGGGCAACTCTGTTCAACAGAGCATCATGAGCGACTCAATCGGAATGTACCTCAACGACATCGGCAAAGTTCCCCTGCTGAACGCAGAGGAAGAGCGCGAACTGTCCAAGATCATCGAAGACGGCCACGACGCAGCCGTCCGCCTCGCCAACGGCGAGAAGGGCGCGCGGCTGAAAACGGCCGTCAACCATGCAGCCGTCGCCAAGGACCGGTTCATCCGGGCCAACCTGCGGCTCGTGGTCAGCATCGCCCGCCGCTATCCGCTGCCACAAGGCATGGATCTCGGCGACCTGATCCAGGAGGGCAACCTCGGCCTCGAGCACGCGGTCGACAAGTTCGACTGGCGGCGCGGGTTCAAGTTCTCCACCTACGCCACCTTCTGGATCCGCCAGGCGATCGGCCGTGCCCTCGATCAGAAGGGAAGCCTCATCCGCATCCCCGGCGATCGTTCGGCCAACCTCCGCTCGGCGCTGCGCCAGTCCGGCGGTGACGCCGAGAACCTCGACGCCGCCAACGCCGACCTCCACCGGCTGACGGCAACCGTGTCGCTGGACAAGACCGTCGGCGACGACGGCGATGCCACGTTGGGCGACATGATCGCCTCCGGCGACGAGAGCCCCGAGAACATCCTCATGGCCGCTGTCGACAGCGCATTGCTCGACGAGCTGCTCAGCTCGCTCGACAAGCGCGGCCGCTACGCGGTCGAGGCCCGCTTCGGGCTGATCGACGGTGAGCGCAAGAGCTTCCGCGAGCTCGGCGCCGAGCTCGGCGTCACGGCCGAAGCCGCCCGTCGTCTGGTCAACCGCTCGGTGGCCGGGTTGCGCGACGACGCGATCAGGGTGCTGGCGGCCTGAGTCTTGGCCGCCTGAGCCTCTGATCCCGGGCCGGAGCAGTCCGACTCGTAGCCTCGCTGTCCATGTGGGAACCACGTGGGCAGCGAGTCGTGATCACCGGAGCGTCGTCGGGCATCGGCGCCGCGACAGCACTGGAGTTCGCCCGTCTGGGCGCGATCGTGGGCCTCGTCGCTCGGCGTGAAGCCGAGCTCGGCGAGGTCCTCGCCGCGTGTCGGCAGCACTCGCCCGAGTCGGCGAAGTTCGTGGCCGATCTCGCCGATCTCGACGGCATTCCCGCGCTGGCCGAGCGGATCTCGACCGAGCTCGGACCGATCGACGTGCTGGTGAACAACGCCGGCGTGCCCAAGCGACGCACGGCCGCGACGCTCACCCTCGCCGACGCCGCCGAGGTGATGCGGATCAACTACTTCTCACCCGTCGCGCTCACCATCGCCGTGCTGCCGTCGATGCGCGAGCGAGGAGCCGGCCACGTCGTCAACATCTCCTCGATGGGCGCGCACATGGTGGCCTTCGGGGTCGGTGCGTACTCGGCCTCCAAGGCCGCGCTGGAGATGTTCACCGAGTCGATGTACGTCGAGCTCGCGGGCAGCGGCGTGCACGCCCACGTCGTCGTGCCGGGCACGACGAGCTCGGAGTTCAGCACACCCAAGGACGGCAACGATCCGCCGTTTCCGTCCGACCCGGCCACCACGGCATCGCCGGAGACCGTTGCAGCGGCGATCGTGGCCTCGCTCTCCGACGAACGGTTCGTCACCTACGCAACGGAACGCGACGCAGCGACGGCCGCCGCGAAGAACGCCGACCCGAACGCGTTCCTCGACTCCATGCGCCAACGCCTCTCCGGCATGCGCCGCTGAGGCGAGCTTGCGCCAGAGTGCGCCACGATGTCACGAAATGTCATCGCTCCGCTGACATTTCGCGCCATCGTCGGCGTTCACGGATTGGTGCAGTTCGCGTTGTAGAAGCCATACAGGATGGTGAAGGTGTTGAAGCAGCTCGCTCCCGTGCCGTTGATCGGCCCATTGAGGCGAGTGTTGGAGAGTCGGATGTTCGAGCTCTGGTCAAGTTTGACGCTGTACGTGGATCCCTGCAACCGAGACCCGTCGATCGCTGCGTTCCCTTCGAACAGCCACACGCCGTAGCCGGGGGTCCCCGACCCGGACGCGGTCGCCGTGAGGTTGACAGCCATCACCTCGGAGTGGTTGTTCACGTACAACCCACTGGGCGTCAGGCCGCCAGTGCCAACAGTGGTGACGCTGTCGAGGTTCGCCCAGGCGTTCAATGCGACGTTGATGCCAGCGACGCTGGCGTAGTAGCCCGAGCCGGAGCTGGAGGCGGTCACCGACACGTGCACCAACGAGACGGGGGAAGTCGCAGCGCTCTCGATCTCGATGCCGACCGCTCCGCTCGTACTCACGATCAAGACGGCGAGCGAGCGAATCTGCATCGGGGTGTTGGCTCCGATATGCACGGCGCCCGTGTAGAAATCGAGGTTGCTGCACATGCACTTCAGGATCGTCGTGTCCTCACCGGAGCCCTCGAGGTCGACGTACGGCTTCATGGTCATCGACGTCGTGTCGGTGTAGGTGCCCGGAGCGATCTTGATCACGTAGGGGGCTGTGGACGAGTTGTCCTTGATCGACGCCAGCGCTTCGCGCACCGAAGCGAAGATCGCCACGCTGCCGCCTGCCGCGGCAGGGTGTGTGCCGTTGGTGGCGACCCAGACGATGCGGGCCGGGTTGACGGCCGGCGTGCCCGGTTGACCCTGGCCACCGGTGTCGCCCTTCGGACCCTGCGCGCCGGTGTCGCCCTTCGGGCCGGGCCCACCGGCACCAGCGGGTGTGTAGTAGCCGACGATGTCGACGATGACGTCAACGCTCCCGGCGAAGTTGAACAGGTTGATCGAACCCGTCGCGGAGATCCCGGTCGTGACCTGGTTCGGGATCGGCGGCTGCCCGGGCGTCGGGTTCAAGTTCGACGTCGTCGGCTGTGCGGCATCGGCCGGGTACAGCGCCAGGTAGCTCGCCTGTGTCGCGCCCACGGCGGTGACGTTGCCCACCATCGCCGTCGCCGAGCTCGGGATCGTGCACGACCCGTTCGTTCCCCACACGGCCAGTGTGACCGTCTCACCTCCGAGCAGGGGGCTGTTGCGGGTTCCGACGGCTGTGTCCGGGCGTGTGTCCAGCAGCCGACACGGCACGATCGGCACGAACGACGACACCGCGCCCTCTCCACTCGCCGTGGCCGCTTGCACGAGCCCCAGGCTGGTCGCGGCGGCGGCGGCCATGGCCAGGACCATTGCAACGTGCACCCATCTGAATGACCTCATCAAACTCCCCAATCGACATCTGCGATGTCGCACGATGACACGATCGGCCATCGCGTTGAATCAGGGAAACCCCTCGATCATCACCCGGCCGATGAGGTCGGTGCGCCGCTCACAGCTCGTCGAAGGTGGTGCACTGCTTGTAGTCGCCGGTCGAGTAGCCGCGCTGGAACCATGACTTGCGCTGCTCGCTGGTGCCGTGGGTGAACGTGTCGGGGTCGACGTGACCCTGGGTCTGCTGCTCGATCCGGTCGTCGCCGACCGCGGCGGCGGCGTCGAGCGCCTCGTTGATCTCGCTCGAGTTGTCGAGCAGACCGCGGGTGTTCGCGTCATTGGCCCACACGCCGGCGTAGCAATCGGCCTGCAGCTCGAGGGCGACGGACTGCTTGTTCGCGCTGCTCGGATCGTTCTGCGAGGCTTCCTGGACCTTGGCGTTGGTGCCGAGCAGGTTCTGGATGTGGTGGCCGTACTCGTGCGCCACGATGTACTGCTCGGCGAGATCGCCCTTGATGCCGAACTGCTGCTCGAGCTGCTGCAGGAACCCGAGGTCGATGTAGACGAGGTGGTCGACCGGACAGTAGAACGGGCCGGTCGACGACGACGCCGTGCCGCAGCCGGTGTCGGTCGAGTCGGTGAAGAACACGGTCTTGGTGAACTCGTAGGTCTTGCCCTCGGACTGGAACTCACGGTTCCAGAAGTTCTGCACGTCCTCGGTGGCACCGCAGATGATGCTCTCGAGCTCGCTGTTGCAGCTGCCGTCGGCGACATCGGCAGACTGTGCCCCCGTCTGGGATGCACTGTTGGTGGGCGTCGTCACGCCCGCGCCGCCGAGGATCCGCGGGAGGATGAACACGGCCAGCGCCAGCAGGATGCCGACGGCGCCGCCGCCGAGCTTGCCCGGCAACGGGATGCCACCGCCGCCGCCGCCGAAGATGTTGCCGAGGCCTCCACCGCCACCGCCGCCCGCACCTCGGCGGTCGTCGATCATCGACGAGTTGCCGGTCTCGCGGATCTTGGTCATCGTCGACTCCCTGCGGCTGCGGATCGGTTACGGCGGTGGAGGCCGCGCAGGCCGACCGCGCCGGCACCGATCAACGGGCCGCGGTCGCCGAGGCGGGCCGGGGTGATCCGCACGCCGCGAGCGAAGCTGAGCCGGCAGTGCTCTGACACGCTGTCCTGCGCGGCATTGAAGAACGTCGCGCCGAAGCCCAGCGCCACCGATCCGCCGACGACGACGAGATCGAGATCGAGCGCGTTGCAGACCGACGCCGAGGCCCGGCCGACGAGACGGCCGGTGCGGACCATGATGTCGTAGGTCGGCTCGGTCGGTGGCCGGCCGGTGATCGACTCGATCGCCGTGCCCGACGCCTCGGCCTCCAGGCACCCACGCGCGCCGCAGACGCAGCGGCGACCGTTGGGCTCGACGATCAGGTGGCCGATGTGGCCGGCGTTGCCGGTGGCGCCATCGAGCAGTTGCCCGTCGAGGACGATCCCGCCGCCCACGCCCGTTGACACGACCATCGCCATGAAGTTGTTCCTACCCTGCGCTGCGCCGACCCAACCTTCGGCGAGGGCCAGGGCCTTGGCGTCGAGATCGCCGTAGACGTCGAGGCCGGTCAGCTTGACCAGACGTTCGCGCAACGGGAAGTCCTTCCACGGGCGGATGTTGAGCGGCGAGATCGTCTCGCAGTTCGGTGTCAGCGGCCCCGCCGAGCCGACCCCGACGACGACCGGGCGCA
>JAOBWQ010000456.1 GCA_025463425.1 Ilumatobacteraceae bacterium
GCGAACTCCTGCATCGAGCGGTAGGCGAGGTCCGGCACGACATCCGCCGCCGGCGTCGCCCCGGAACCCGGGACGCCGTGCTGGCGATCGATGTGGGTGGTACGGATGCCGAGCCGCTTCGCCGGCACGATGTCGTGGTACAGCGACTGGGCGACGTGCATCAACTCTTTGCGCTCGATGCCCAGCTTTTCGATCCCCGCGAACAGCGCGTCGAAGTGCCCCATCTGCGGCTTGTACGAGCCGACGTCTTCGGCCGTGATGATCAGGTCGAGCTCCACACCCAGTCGGCGATTGCATCGTTCGAACGACGCGTTGTCGATGTTCGAGAGGATGATCAGCCGGTAGTGCTGCTGCAGCCGGCGCAACGCGACGGCGGTGTCGGCGAACGCCGGCCACATGCCGACGCTGGCCCCGAACTCCGTGCATTCGTCGTCGGATGCATCGACGCCGAGCGCGCCGGCAATGCTGCGCAGCACCTCGCCGAGCACCTCCGGGTAGATCATCGTCGGATGCGCTGCTTGGACGCCCGTCTCGGCCTGGCCGAACAGCTCCAGCAGCTCCGCACGGGGAACGTCGACGCCGCGCCACGCGCACCACGGCTGCAGCGACTGGAGGATGCCGGTCTCCCAGTCGATCAGCGTGCCGAGGCAGTCAAAGCTCAACGCTCGGGTCTCGTCGAACATCGTCATGTGCATCTCCTCGCAAGTCGTCGGATGCGGCCACGATATGTCGACATCAGCCGGGCGGTCGCCGACTCTCAAGGGTTGAGCAAGTGCGATGGACATTCACGTTCCGTGGTGGCACGATCTCACTTCGCGTTCACCACGGATGGTGGGCCGGCGGGACGGTGGGACAGGGATGCGGCAGTACAGGCACACAGTGGTGACGTTTGCTGCCCTCACGGCGGTCGCGGTGGGCGCGGCGGCGTGCGCGACGGACAGTGGGACACAACAGCGAGCGGTCGAGGCCCGACCCGTCTCGTACCTCGGAGCGAACCCGGCCCCCTCCAGCGCACCGTCGTGGGGCGACGGTCTCGTCCACCTCGTGGTGACCACCACCAGCGCGCCGATGTCGGGCACCGGCGGTGCCGGCGACAGCGGTCCGTCTCGCCCGACTCACGCGGCGCGCACCCAGGGCGTCCAGGACGCGATCGAGGTGACGCTGCACCGCGCCGACGGAACCACCGAGACCATCGACCTGCCTGCCGGCTCGCTGACGGCCGTCGAAGTGCTGCCAGCCGAGCAGGCCGCCTTCGATGCAGCGGGTGTGGGCGCTGCAGTGGTCGTCGACGTGCACGGCCTCCTCGGCACCGCGGGCCGGCGCTACCTCCTCATCGACCATCAGCTCACCGAGCTCGGCACGTCCGCGGCAGGGACGCCCACGGTCACCGCTACGGCCGACTCGAGCGGCGGCGTCGATCCGTTGATCGTCGACTCCGGCGCCCACGGTGGCGACGATGCAGCCATCGCTGCGCAGATCGGAGCACTCGATGGTGTCCAGAGCGTCGAAGTCGTCGGGCCAGGGATCATCGCCGTCTCCGGCGAGCCTGATGCTTCGGGTCTCAGCGACGAGATCGCCGCAGTCGATGGCGTGACGGGCGTGCAACCCGACATCCTCCTCAGCTACGCCGACGACACCTACCAGAACCAGCAGTGGGCGCTCGCCAACACGGGCAGCTCGAGCCAGACGGCCACCCGCTACGCGGGTGTGGCCGGTGCTGACGTCGCTGCACCAGCAGCGTGGACGATCACGCGGGGCGCGGGCGTCACGGTGGCGGTCATCGACTCCGGTGTCCAGCCCGACCAGCCCGACCTCAGCGCTCAGCTGTGGAGGAACGCGGGAGAGGCGAACTGCACCAACGGGGTCGACGACGACCACAACGGCTTCGTCGACGACTGCGCAGGTTGGGACTTCGGCAACAACGACAAGAACCCGACGCCCGACCCGAGCGCGAACGAGACCGAGCACGGCACCCACGTCGCGGGGATCATCGCCGCTGCGCAGAACGGGATCGGCACGGTCGGCGTCGCGCCCGGCGCGAAGATCATGGCCGTCAAGGTCGGCGACACCTCTGGCGGCATCACCGGCTCAGCGGTCGCCGCAGGCATCAACTACGCCGTGGCGAACGGCGCCAGGGTCATCAACATGTCGCTGGCGACGAGCCCAGGAACACCTCGCGCCGCCGCGGCGCCGATCGAGAACGCGGTCAACGCCGCCACCGCTGCCGGCGTCGTCGTCGTCGTCGCTGCGGGCAACGATGGCATCGACATCTCCAATGCTCCGGGTTGGCCGGCCGGCTACTCGGTGTACAACCCCGGTGTCATCACGGTCGGCGCGAACACCAACAGCGACACGCGAGCGAGCTTCTCCAACACCGGCACACCGGTCAACATCCAGGCCCCTGGGTTCTGGATCCTCTCGACGGTGATCGGCGCTTGGGCGTACATGTCCGGCACCTCGATGGCCTCGCCCTACGTCGCCGGCGGCGCCGCACTCGTCCTCGCAGCCGGCACCGCAACGACTCCCGCAGCCGTGCGCGCTCGTCTTGTCGCGACCGCGGAGACCACTCCCGGCGGCAAGCGGATGAACGTCGCCTTCGCGGTCGGCACCACCCGCGCCGGTGGGCCGGCCAAGACGACCAGCGTGAGCTACAGCGGCACGAACACACTCGTCGCCGATGCTGACGGCTACGTCGGCCTCGGGATCGCAGCGAACGCAGCCAGCGGCGTCACCCAGTTCCGACTGTCGGTCGCAACTCGAGAGGGCTCGAACATCGCCGCCGTCGAAGGCCTCTCGGCGACCTTCACCGACACGGCTGGCACGATCGGCACGATGGTCACCACCGACGTGGGCGCGTTCCCGATCACCCCGTTGCGCAACGCCGCTGCACTGCAGTCCGGCGGCGCGACCGTGAACGTCGGCCTGAACCTGCCGGCCGGCGAATACGCCTTCGTCACCGAGTTGCTCGATGCGTCGGGCGTCGCGATCAACGGCGCGCAGGTCGCCTACCTCTCGGTGTCGTCGACGCCTTCAGGCGGCTCCGGCACGATTCCAGCCAGCACCGTCTCGACGTCACCGATCACCACGTCACCGTCCAGCGGCACCACGACGCCGACCACCCGCCCGAGCAGCCCGACGACGTCGGCACCATCCGGCGGCGGGAGTGGCAGCGGATCGGGCACGACCACTGCGACGACCGCCCCGCGTTCCGGCGGTGGCTCTGGCGGTGGTTCGGGCGGTGGATCCAGCGGCGGTTCCGGCGGTTCCGGCGGCGGTTCCGGCGGTTCGGGTGGCGGGTCCGGCGGTTCGACGGCCACCACTGCAGCGCCGCCGACGACCGCCCCCAGAACGCCGACCGTCACAACTGCACCGACGACCGGCACGACGCAGCCACCGCGGACGACCACGCCCACAACCACAGCGACGACGGCCTCGACCGCTCCGACCACGACGTTGCCGCCTCTGCCCGGCGCTTCCGACGGTCGGTTCTCGATCGGCGCGATGTCGCCGCGCACGTCCACCGACTGCGGTGGCGGCACGATGACGAT
>JAOBWQ010000483.1 GCA_025463425.1 Ilumatobacteraceae bacterium
CGATCTTGCGCGCCGCAGCGAGCTCGTTGGCGTACATGTACAGCTCGGTCATCGCGTTGGCCGCCATGTCGTCGGCGCCCTGGTACTCGGGGTCGTTCGAGCCGATCATCGAGTTCGACCACTTGAAGACCTTGTGCCGGTCGTCTTGGGGCAGGCCGAGCAGCTGGGCGATCGCGTACAGGGGCAGCTCTGCTGCCACGTCGGTGACGAAGTCGAACGTGCCACGCGCGACGGCATCACCGATGATCTGGTCGGCGACTTCGCGGAAGTGGCCGTCCATCGAACGGATCACCTTCGGCGTGAAGCCGCGGCTGACGAGCTGACGCAGACGGGCGTGCTCGGGCGGGTCGAGGTCGATCAGCATGCGTGCGAACTCGAGGTCGGGGCGATCCTCGACGAGCAGCGCGCCCTTGCGCTGTGACGAGAAGCTCTCCCACTGCCGGTTGACCTTGACGCAGTCGGCGTGCCGGGTGACGACCCAGAAACCCTCCTTGGGCTGATCCGACTCCATCGGCTTGTGGAAGAACAGCGGCGCCTCTTCGCGCAGGCGGGCGAACTGCTCCCACGGGACACCATCGATGTAGGCGTCGTGACTGGCGATGTCGATGTCGTCGAGGGTCGCGGGCTTGTCGGTCAGGGTCATGGTGTCTCCCGTGGGGGCTGGGATGCGAACGGAGGGGCTGGAGTTGGATCTCAGCCAGGACGTCAGGCGACGCCGAGGATCAAACCGCTGGTCGGGACACCCGTGCCGGCAGTAACGAGAACATGTTCTACATTACTCACCGGGTTGACGGAAGTGCCACGGATCTGGCGGACACCTTCCGCAATGCCGTTCATGCCGTGGATGTACGCCTCGCCGAGCTGACCGCCGTGGGTGTTGATCGGCAGGCTGCCGCCCAGCTCGATGTTGCCGTTGCGGATGAAGTCCTTGGCCTCGCCACGCCCGCAGAAGCCGAACTCCTCGAGCTGCATCAGCACGTACGGCGTGAAGTGGTCGTACAGGATCGCCATCTGGATGTCGGCTGCGCTGAGCCCGGCACCTTCGAACAGCTGGCGGGCGACCACGCCCATCTCGGGCAGCTGGGCGATGTCGTCGCGGTAGTAGCTCGTCATCATGTGCTGATCGAGGCCGGTGCCCTGGGCCACCGAGGAGATGATCGCCGGCCTGCTCTTGAGATCGCGTGCGCGCTCGGCGCTCGTGACGACGAGCGCCTGCCCGCCATCTGACTCCTGGCAGCAGTCGAGGAGGTGCAACGGCTCGGCGATCCACCGGCTGTTCTGATGGTCCTCGAGGGTGATCGGCTGCTCGTAGAACCACGCCCGCGGGTTGGTGGCCGCGTGCTTGCGGTCAGCCACCGCGATGCGACCGAAGTCCTCGCTCGTCGCGCCGTACTCGAACATGTAGCGCTGGGCCACCATCGCCACCCACGACGCGGGCGTCAGCAGGCCGAACGGCGAGTACCAACTGAAGTGAGCACGCTCGGCGTTTGCCGACACGGGTGCGTCCTGCACGCCGGCGCCGAACCGTCGGCCGCTGCGCTCGTTGAACGCCCGGTAGCAGACGACGACGTCGGCAGCGCCCGTCGCGACGGCCATCGCGGCCTGGTGCACAGTCGCGCACGCGGCGCCGCCACCGTGGTGGACGCGGCCGAAGAACGTCAGCTCGTTCATTCCCGTGTGCCGGGCGATCTCGATCTCCGGGTTGGTCTCCGGGCCGAAGCAGGCGAAGCCGTCGACCTCGGATGCGGCGATGCCGGCGTCGTCGAGCGCGGCCACGACGGCCTCGCACGCCAGGCTCATCTCGCTCCGACCGGAGTCCTTGGAGAACTCGGTCGCGCCGATGCCGACGATCGCGGTCTTGCCGCCGAGTGCGTTGCTGCGGGTCATGACGCACCGCCATTCGAGCTGGGGAGGGCGACGACGACGGTGCCCGTGACGTGGTTGCCGAGCCCGTTCGCACCGACGATCGCGATCTCGACGGTGCCGCCGCCCTCAGGCCCAGCGTCCTTGGCGGTCACGGTGCCGGTGAGGGTCATCGTGTCACCCGGATAGTTGGGGGCACCGAGCCGGATCGCCACCTTCTTGATCACGGCATCCGGTCCGGCCCAGTCGGTGACATAGCGCCCGATCAGGCCGTTGGTGGTGAGGATGTTCATGAAGATGTCCTTCGAGCCCTTGGCCTGGGCCAGCTCGGGATCGTGGTGCACGTCCTGGTAGTCGCGTGTGGCGATGGCCGTGGCGACGATGAAGCTGCGGTCGAGCGGCAACGGCAAGGGCGCGATCTCGTCGCCGATGCTGACGGTGTCGTACTGGCGTGTGCTCATGATGCGGCCCCCACGGCGTCGCTGGCGATCAAGGTTCCGAGACGAGCCAGCTGGACGCTGCCCGCGCCGAGCGTGGTCTCGTTCTGCACGCCCCAGAGGAAGTACCGGTGGATCGGGTAGTCGATGTCCGAGCCCATCCCGCCGTGCAGGTGCTGGCAGAGGTGGACCACCTTCTGGCCCCCTTCGCTGGCCCAGTACTTGGCGATCAGGACCTCCTGGCGCGACGACAGCCCGTGCATCAGCCGCCATGCGGCCTGGAGCATCGTGACCCGCATCGGCTCGGTGAGGATGAACGCATCCGCCGCCTGATGGGCCACGCCCTGGAACGTGCTCAACGGCTTGCCGAACTGGGTGCGGGTGCTGGTGTACGCGGCGGTCTGCTCGATCGCTGCGGTGCACACGCCCAGCTGCAGCGCGCAGAGCCCGACGAGCGCCCGTTCGAGCAGCCACCGCAGCTGCGCTTCGCCATCCGCGTCCGCGCCGCCGAGGCGATCACCGGCTGCGACGTCGACATCAAGTGTGAGATGGGCGAACGGCTGGTTGCTGGTGGCGCTGACCGGTTCGACGGTCACGCCCGCGGCGGTCGGGTCGACGAGGAAGATGCCGATCGGGCCATCACCTGCCGACGCCTCCTGGCGCGCCGGCACGAGCACGCGCTGCGCGAACTGGGCTGCCGGCACGGTGGGCTTGAAGCCGTGCAGATGCCAGCCGGTGGCCGTGCGGGTCGCGACCACCGAGGGGCGCAGAGCTTCGTCGGCACCCGTCTCGCTGAGCGCCGCCGTGAGGCGGACATCGCCGGAGATCACACCCTCCAACAACGCCCTCTGCTCGTCGGTGCCGAACTCGGCGATCGGCAACGCACCCAGCACCACCGTCGCCCACAGCGGTACGGGAGCAACACGCCGGCCCTGCTGCTCGAGCAGCAGGCAGAGCTCGACCAGGCCGTAGCCGCTGCCGCCGAGGGCCTCGGGCAGGCAGAGCCCGAGGAGGTTGGCCTTGGCCAGTTCGCGCCAGAGGGCTTCGTCGAAGCCGCCGTGGTTGCGCTCGATGTCCTTGACCCGCTCGACGGGGGCGTGGCCCTCGAAGATCTGCTGGGCGAGGTCTTTGACGACGTTCTGCTCGTCGCTGAGGTCGAAGTTCATCAGGCGTCCTGTCCGGTGGCGAGAGCGAAGAACGGCAGCGACAGGTCGTCGTCGCACCGCTGGATCACGAGGTGCACACGGGCGCCGATCCGGAGCTGCTCGCGGCTGATGTCGAGGGTGTTGGCGACGATCCGCACGCCCTCGTCGAGCTCGACCAGCACGACCTGGTTCGGGTAGTCGAAGCTCGGCACCTGCGGGTAGTGGACCACCACGAAGCTGTGGATCGTGCCGTTGCCCGTCGACTCCAGCGTGGTCCAGCGCAGCGAATGGCAGTTCCGGCACATCGGTCCAGGGGGATGCCGCAGCGTGGCGCAGTCGGAGCACTTCTGGATCAGCAGCTTGCCCTCGTTCAAGCCGTCGAAGAAGAACGCGATGTCGTGGGTGGTCGCCGGTCGCGGGCGCAGCGGACGAGCCGTCGGGGCCTGCGGCTGTGCTGCGGTGACCGCCTGCGGCTTGGGGCGGAACTTGAGGATCCGGAACAGCATGCTGCCGACCCGCTCACCCGTCTGGTCGAAGTAGTCCTGCCGCGTGCTGATGAAGTGCCCTGCCCCGAGGGCCGTCTGCTTCTCGGGAGACACCGAGTCGATGACGGTGCGCAGCGTGATCTCGTCGCCAGGACGCAGGTACCGGTCGTAGGTGTGCTCGCTGTTGCTGGCGACGACCGACGTGAACCCGTGCGACTCGACCAGCGCGGTGAGGTCGGCATACGGGTTGGGGCCGAGCGCGTTGCGGTCGACGCCGTAGGCGCGCATCACCCACGCCGGCAACATCGACGGCGGCGCGACCAGGCCACCGTGGACGGACGCCTTCGCGGCGGTCTCGTCGAGGTAGATCGGGTTCTTGTCCCCCATCGCCTCGACCCATTGGCGGATCATCGGCACGTTGACCGGATCCGAACCGTGCTGGTCGATGCCCATCTCCTGGCCGGCAAAGGCTTGGAGCTGCTCGTAGAACTCGGCCTTCTCCGCGTCGGAGTACGGATCTGCGACGGTTGCTGCTGTGGTGTCGGTCATGCCTTCGTTCCTCGTGTCTCGCGCCATGGCAGGTCGCGGTCGAGTGACGGCTCGCGGGGCAGGCCGAGTGCCCGCTCGCCGATCACGTTGCCTTGGATCTCGTCGGTGCCTCCGCCGATGCGGATCGCGTACTGCTGGCAGAACACCTGCTGCCACAGGCCGTCGTCGGATGCGGAGTCGCCCCACAGCATCCCGGCCGCACCCTCGATCGCGACGGCGAGGCTGCCGACCGCCGCCCAATGACGGGCGAAGAACAGCTTCATCACGCTGGCGCCCGGTCCGGGCATCACGCCTCGGCTGATCGAGGTGCGCACGCCGTAGCCCATGTACTTGAGGATCTCGGCGCGGATGTGGGCCTGGGCCAGACCCTGGCGCACCACGGGGTCGTCGGTGCGGTGGTAGCGACGGGCCATCTCGATCAGCTCGGGCACGGTGAACGCGTTGCCTCCACTGCCGCCGATCAACGCCCGTTCGTTCGACAGGGTCGTGTGCGCGATCTTCCAGCCGGCGTTGACCTCACCGACGACGTTCTCGACCGGGATCCGCACATCGGTGAGGAAGACCTCGTTGAAGTGGGCGACGCCGGTGATCTGACGCAGCGGACGGACCTCGATGCCGGGCGAGCGCATGTCGACGATGAAGTACGTGATCCCAGCGTGCTTGGGCGCGTCGGGATCGGTGCGGGCCAGCAGGATCGCGTACTGGCTGTGTTGCGCGCCGCTGGTCCAGACCTTCTGGCCGTTGACCACCCACTGGTCACCGTCGAGGACCGCCCGGGTACCCAGGTTGGCGAGATCGCTACCGGCCTCGGGTTCGCTGAACAGCTGGGCCCAGACCTCGTCGCCGCGCAGCATCGCATCGAGGTGCCCGCGCTGGCGGTCGTCGCCGTGCATCATCAACGTCGGCGCGACCATCCCGTGGGCGACGGAGAAGACACCCGTCGAGACGTCGAACTTGGACTGCTCCTCGGCAAAGATCGCCGCTTGCCACGGCTTGCCGCCGCGCCCACCGAACTGCTTCGGCCAGGTCAGTCCGGCCCAGCCCCCGGCGTACAGCACGCGTTGCCAGTCCTGGCAGGCCTTGGCGTGCGCGTCCTGCTCGGCATCGGTGGATGCCGGGCGATGACGCGCGCTCGGGTCGCGTCGCTTCGCGTGCTGCTCGAGCCACGTTCGCGCCTCGAGGCGGAAAGCCGCCTCGTCCGGGGAGTCGCCGATGTCCATGTGCTCCCGCTCAGACCGCGACACCGACGGCGAGCGCGCCCAGCTGCGCTTCGCGCTGACGGGTCGTGGAGTGCACGGGATCCTTGTCGAACACCGGCAGGACGTGCTTGCCGAAGGTCTCGTACGCCTCGGTGGCGTCGGCCAACGACACGTCGGTGGAGAAGGTTCCGAATGCAAGTTGATCGGCGCCGATGTCTTCGTACCGCTGGATCGTCGCGATCGCTTCGTCCGGCGTACCGACCGCGACGATGCCCTTGCGGATCGCGTAGTCGAGTGCGCTCGCCTCGGCGGGCGGCGGGACGTTCGGCCACTTCGGCTGACCCTGGCCGATCGGGAAGCTGTCGAGGTACCGGAACAGCAGCGCGGTGTGGTAATTGCCACGGTTGTTCAGCGACACCTGACGCGCTCGTGCACCGTCCTCGAGCACCATCATGTCGGTGGTGACCATGATGTTGTTGTTGACGTAGCCGCCGATGGGCTCGGCGTTGACGATGGTCTTCTTGTAGACCTCGATCAGCGGGGCCAGGGTGTCCGGTGTGCCCATCGTGAAGCAGAGCACGCCGAGGCCGAGGCGGGCCGCCTTCTCGAACGTGCCCGGCGAGCCCGCCGCGACCCAGATCGGTGGGTGCGGGTTGGTGTACGGCTTGGGGAGCACGTTGCGCCGGGGCATCGAGAAGAACTTGCCGTCGAAGGGGCCGTACTCGCCGGGCTGCATCATCTTGATGATCTCGGGCAGGGTCTCGTCGTACATGTCGCGGGTCTCGTCCATCGTCTCGATGCCGAACCCGTGCACTTCGGTGGACGACGAGCCGCGCCCGGTGCCCCACTCGAACCGGCCTCTGCCGAGGTGGTCGAGCATCGCCACCTTCTCCGCGACGCGCGACGGGGGCGACACCGGTGGCGTGATGTTGATGATGCCCGAACCGATGTGGATGTTGTTCGTACGTGCCAACGCGTACGCCATGAACGCCTCGCTGGCGGACAGGTGGGAGTACTCGTCGAGGAAGTGGTGCTCACTCGCCCAGGCGTACTTGAAGCCGACGCGGTCAGCGACCTCGATGAGCGCGAGCTCCTCCATCAGGCACTCGTGCTCGCCACGCTCCGCGCGCCGATGCACCGGGTGGTACATCTGGTTGAACAGCCCGAACTCCATCGATGACCCCCCGAGGATCGACGCGTCGACTGATCTGACGCGCCGTCGGGATCATAACTTAATGCACTCCATTACCCGCCATCGGGGTCAGGCTGGGAAGTAGCCGTTCGTGTCGACCAGGAGGTGGGT
>JAOBWQ010000512.1 GCA_025463425.1 Ilumatobacteraceae bacterium
GGACGTGGTGCGGTTGGTCGGTGAGCCGATCGCGCTCGTTGTCGCCGATTCGCGAGCGCTCGCCGAGGATGCCGTCGATCACGTCATCGTCCAGTTCGACGTGCTCGACCCCGTGGTCGACATGGACCACGCGATGCGTGACGACGCCGCACTGCTGTACCCGGACCACGGCAGCAACGTGATCTACCGCACCGAGCACCGCTACGGCGACACGGCTGCCGCCTTTGCCGGCGCGGCGCACGTCGTCCGCGAGCGCTTCGTGCAGCACCGCCACGCCAACGTGCCGATGGAGACGCGTGGCGGCGTGGCCGACTATTCACCGGCCACCGGAGCGCTCGAGTACCACACCTCTCACCAGGCGCCGCACGCGATGCGCTTCCAGCTGTCGATGATCCTGCGTCAGCCGTCGCACCTGCTGCGCGTCCGCTGTGGCGACATCGGCGGGAGTTTCGGCCAGAAGGGTGGGATCGGTCGGGAGGACATCGCCGTGTGCGCCGGAGCACGTCTGCTCGGCAGGCCCGTCAAGTGGATCGAGGACCGCGCCGAGAACCTCGCCGTCGGCGGCCAGGCGCGCGAGGAACGGCTCGACGTCGAGGCCGCGATCGATGCCGATGGCCATCTCCTCGCGGTGCGGCTCAAGATGGTGATGGACACCGGCGCGTACCCGCAGCTGGGCTTCCCGGCCAGTGGCTACACCAACGTCGTGCGCTCGCTGTTCCCGGGTCCCTACCGATTGGAGCACTACGACTTCGACGCGGTTGCGGTCGCCACGAACAAGGGGACCTATGTGCCCTACCGCGGTCCGTGGGAGGTCGAGACGTGGGTGCGCGAGCGGTTGCTCGACGTGCTGGCCCGAACGGCCGGCATCGACCCCGTCGAACTACGCCTGCGCAACCTGTGGAACGATGACGAGCTGCCCCGCCAGAGCGTGACAGGTGTCGAGCTGATCAAGATGACCCAGCGCGACACGCTGCTCGATGCACGCGCCCGCATCGGCTACGACGCGTTCCGTGCCGAGCAGGCCGAGGCGCGCCGCAACGGTCGGCACCTCGGGATCGGCTTCTGCAACTTCATCGAGCCGGCGCCGTTCATGCCCAGCCTGATCAAGGCGATCGGGTTCATGGCGGCGCCGCGCACACCGCAGGAGGCGCACATCCGTGTCGAACCCGACGGCTCGGTCACGCTGTTCACCAGCCAGCAACCGCACGGTCAGGGTCATGAGACGACGCTGGCCCAGCTCGTGGCGGACGAGATCGGCATCGACATCGCACGCGCGCGAGTCGTGCACGGGGACACGCAGGTGACGCCGTTCAACTTCGTCGGCACGGGTGGTTCGCGTGCGGCCACGCTGGCGAGCGGAGCCGTCATGGGCGCAGCGCGCCAGGTGCGCGACCGCATCCTGCGCCTGGCCGCCGAGCTGTGGGAGATAGATGTCGCGGACCTCGACATCGTCGGCGGAGCGGTGGTGGCCAACGGTGTGCCGAGTCGCACGCTGCCGATGGCGATGGTCGGCGTGCTGGCGTACACCCGCCCGGGTCTGGCCAACGAGGACGGCTCGCTCGGCATCGACGAGCACCACGCGTACATCTCCTACGAGGGGACGTGGTCGCAGTCGACCCACTGCTGCGTCGTCGAGGTCGATGTCGAGACCGGGCAGGTGCGGGTGCTGCGGTTCCTCGTCGTCGAGGACTGCGGGCGGATGATCAACCCGGCGATCGTCGACGGACAGGTGCGCGGCGGCGTGGCCCAGGGCATCAGCGCGGTGTTGTTCGAGCACTCGGCGTACGGCCCTGATGGGCGCTACCTCGCCGCGTCGCTGACCGACTACCTCATCGCCACCGCGAACGATCTGCCGCACATCGAGGTCGTCCACCACCACTCCGATCCCGACGACGCCGTGCCGTTCCGCGGCGTGGGCGAGGGAGGCGCGATCGGAGCGCCGGCCGCGCTCACCAACGCGATCGAGGATGCGTTGGTGCCCTTCGGCGTCAAGATCCGCGAGCAGCACCTGCCGCCCCATCGGATCCTCGAGTTGTGCGGGATCATCTGACCGCAGCGTCGCGCCGTCACGGCATCCCCGGAACGCACGGTGGCAGAGGGTTAGCGTTGACGGTCTCTCGAAACCAGGAGTGGAAATGAACAAGTTGATCATCGGCTCGATGGCCGTTGCCCTGTCCTTCGGCGCAGTCGCGTGCAGCAGCGACAGCAAGACGGCGACCACCACCACCTCGGCAGCGGCCAGCGACGCCAGCACCGGTGCGTCCAGCGATGCCACCACGGCAGCGTCCACCGGCGCGTCCGGCGCGCTCGGCACCAAGCAGGCGGCTGTACTGGCCAAGACCGAAGCCTCGATCACCGCCGCCGGCCTGACGTACGACGCCGACTGCCTGAGCGGTCTCATCGGTCAGCTGACCGACGCCGACGCCGATCTGATCCTGGCGCAGGTGCCGCCGGCAACGGTCACCGCCAGCCCGGCCGGCGAGGCGATCGGCAAGCAGATCGAGGGTTGCGTCGCATCGTCGACCAGCGGCTCCACCGCATCGACCTGAGCACTCTCGATCTCTCAGCTGTCGGCTCCAGTCGTCTCGGCGACGACTGGATGCCGACAGCGTCTCAGCGGCCAGGTCCGCGGTAGCCAGGCCTCAGTAGATCGTCTGACGAGCGCGTTCCGGATATGCGGCGTCGTACGCCGCGCCATCGAATTCGCCGTGGGTGATCGCAGTGTTGATCTGCCCCACTGTCGGGAGCTCTTCCGCCGTGCGGAACTGCTCGGGATCCCAGAGGCTGGAGCGGATCAGGGCCTTCGGGCACTGCGTGTAGACCGACGAGATGGCAACCACGACGACCGTCGCCGGCAGCTTGTCGCCCATCGCAAAGCTCTCCCGCAAGGCGAGGTCGGTGGAGAGCTCGGCCGTCCCGTTGACGCGGAGCGTCACCCCGATCCCCGGGATGAGGAAGAGCAACCCGATGCGGGGATCGACGACGAGGTTGCGCAACGTGTCGAGACGGTTGTTGCCGCGACGATCCGGCATCAGCAACGTGCGCTCGTCGGCGACCCGCACGAAGCCGGCGGGATCGCCGCGCGGTGAGCAATCCACCCCGCCTGGTCCGGATGTGGCGACGAGCACGAACGGCGACGCGTGGATGTATTCGGCGTGGAGATCGGTGAGGTGGTCGATCTCCTTGGTCAACGAGCTCGCCACCGGCTCGCCGTACAGCGCTTCCAGCTCGGCGATGGTGCGGATGACGGCCACGTCGCGATCGTAGCGATTCGGTGACCAGGGCCTTTGGGCAATTGATCGCCGACGACCGCACGAGGATCACGCAGCCGTGCCACTCTTGACGGACATGAGAACTTCGAAGAGGACCTTGGCGGCCCTCCTCTGTCTCACAGCCGGGCTGGGCGGCGTGTTGATGGCGGATGTGTCGGGCGCGTCAGCGCAAGCAACAACCAACCACGCAGTGCGTGACGATGATGGCGGTAAGTCGGACGCAGCGCTGCAAGCGCAGTTGTCCTCGGCGAGCGGTGGGCACGCGACGTTCTCGTTCAGTGGCTCCGGCGAGGCGACCTACATCGGCGGTTCCGAGGCCTATCCCTTGCAGGCCAGGAGCGGTGACGGCCAGGAGCTGATCGCCCGACGCTTCATTGATGCCTATGCGCCCTTGTTCGGGGTGAAGAACACCACCACGGACCTCGTCCAGACTCAGTCGTTCACCGGTGCGAGTGGTGCGGGCGGTGCCGTCAAGTACCAGCAGACCTTCAAGGGCATCCCAGTCATCGCCGGCGTTCTGGCGGTGCAGGTCTCTTCGTCGGGTGCCGTGTTGTCGGCCACCGGTGAGGCGTCGCCTGATCTGGCGATCGATGCGACGTCGACGATCTCCGCCGATCAAGCCTCGCTGAGCGGAGTGGCCGGCGTGGCGCGTCAGGCCGGAGTCGATCCATCGACGCTGAGCGCCGACACATCTGTACTGTCCATCTACGATCCGACTCTGCTCGGTGCGCCCGACGCGCTCGGAGCGCGCCTGGTCTGGCGATTCGACGTGCGCGATGCAATCGGAGGTGTCGACTGGTTCGTGTTGATCGACGCACACGACGGAACCGTCGCTCTGCAGTTCGACCAGCAGGAGGCCGCGCTGAACCGCTCGATCTGTGACAACAACGAGAACACCGCGATCACCGAAACGTGCACGGCCCCAGTGCGGACCGAGGGTCAGCTTCCTGTCGGAGCAGCGCATCCGGACGTCGACAACGCCTACGACCTCTCAGGCGCGACCTGGAACTTCTACATGAGCCACTTCGGCCGCGACAGCGTGGACAACGCCGGGCTACCGCTCAAGTCGACCGTCCGGTTCTGCTATCCCACCCCCCAGCCGTGCCCGTACGCCAACGCGTTCTGGAACGGCGAGCAGATGGTCTACGGCACCGGCTACGCAAATGCCGACGACGTGGTCGGCCACGAGTTGACCCACGGCGTCACCCAGTACACGTCTGGTCTGTTCTACTACGGCGCCTCCGGCGCGCTGAACGAGTCCATGTCCGACGTGATGGGTGAGTTCATCGATCAGGTGACCGACCCGTCGGCGGACGCACCGGCCGACAAGTGGCTGCTCGGCGAGGATCTGATCATCGGCGCGATCCGCAACATGGCCGATCCGCCGACCTTCGGTGACCCCGACAAGCTGACGAGCCCGAACTACTACGACGGCTACAGCGACAACCACGGTGTGCACTTCAACAGCGGGGTCAACAACAAGGCAGACTTCCTGATCGCCGACGGTGGCACGTTCAACGGACAGTCCATCACTGGCATCGGCCCTGACAAGGCCGCCCGGATCTACTACCAGGTCGAGACCACCTTGCTGACCCCTGGCTCGGACTACATGGACATGTACAACGCCCTGCAGCAAGCATGCTCCAACCTGATCGGTGTCGCGGCTCCGGTCGGCGGTGGCATCACTGCGACTGATTGTCAGCAGGTGACGAAGGCCGTGACGGCCACGGAGATGAACTACCGCCCAACGGTCACCGGCCGCTACCGCTCGATCCCGGCGTGCGACAGCGGCGTTCAGAACTCAATTGCTTTCTCCGACGACATGGAATCCAACTCTTCGCGTTGGATCACGTCGACCACGGGTCACGGCGCGCCGTGGGGTTACTACGACGGTTCCTCTGTCTCTGGAACGCGGTCGATGCGCGTTGTCGACAACACAGGTCCGTTGGGGACGTCGACGCTCACGATGGCGAACCCGGTCACGATCCCCACCGGGCCAGAGGGGTCGTTCCTGAGCTTCCTGCACTCCTACAACACTGACTCGACGTCGGCGGCGAACATCTGGGACGGTGGTGTCGTCGAGTATTCGACGGATGGTTCCACGTGGAAGGACATCGCCGCGGCACAAGCGTTGCCTGCGGTGCACGGTTACGGCGGGACGATCAGCGCCGCCGCCGGACCAAGCTCTGGTCCTGGCAACCCACTCGGTGGGAGAGCTGGGTTCGGTGGCAACTCCGGTGGATACGAGATCACGCGCGTCGACACGAGCTCACTCGCCGGTCAGAGCGTCCGGTTCCGGTTCGAGTTCGCGATCGACGGCTGGGTCGACTACAGCTACGAGGGCTGGTTCATCGACGACGTGACGGAGTACGGCTGTGGCGCTGCCAAGGCGCCGCTCGCTCCCCGCGCAGTGACCGCGACGGGAGCAAGCGGCCAGGCCACGCTGACGTGGCAGCCACCTTCCTTCGACGGTGGCTCGGGGATCACCGGGTACACGATCACGCCGTACCTCGGTGCATCCGCTCAGGCTCCGGTCTCGACGACGAACGTCACGACTGCGATCGTTGCCGGATTGACAAATGGGTCGACCTACACGTTCACCGTGACCGCCTCGAACGCGGCCGGTACTGGTGCTTCTGCGACCTCGAACGCCGTCACGCCGATTGGTGGGCCTGATGCACCGACGAGTGTGATCGCGACCCCCGGCGACGCAAAGGTGTCGGTGTCGTGGACCGCCCCCGCGAACAACGGAGGCTCGGCCATCATCGGTTACGTGGTCACGCCGTTCCTCGGCGCGACGGCACTGCCTTCCAGTTCCGCCGGCAACGTCACGTCGATCGTCGTCAACGGGCTGACCAACGGCCAGGCGTACACGTTCACCGTGGCCGCGGTGAACGCGATCGGCACGGGCGCCGCATCCGCCCCATCAGGGCCTGTGACGCCGACCGCGGCCATCCCGCTCCTGCCCGGTCGCGTCCTCGACACGCGCATCGGTGGGATCACCGTGGACGGTCGGTCCGCAGGGATCGGCATCCGTTCGGCGGGCAGCGTCACCGAGCTCACCGTCGCCGGTCGTG
>JAOBWQ010000554.1 GCA_025463425.1 Ilumatobacteraceae bacterium
GTGACGCTCGACCCGGTGAAGGCCAAGGTTCCCGGCTCCGTCGGCGACTTCGGATGGGGCGGCGCCGCGAGCACGTTCTTCTGGGTCGATCCTGTCGAAGACCTGACCTGCGTGTTCATGACGCAACTGCTGCCATCGAACACCCACCCCATCCGCAGCATGATCAAGCAACTGGTGCACCAGGCGCTCGTCGACTGATCGTCTGGAATCGTGCCGGTCGCGCGTCTGTCAGAATGGGCGGAGCTGCGGACAGGAGCTGCGATGAACGAGGACCCGCCGGACACGATTGGCACCGATGATCGCGATGCCCGCGATGCGGACCGGCGAGGTCTGCTCCGTCTGGCGATCGCGACCGCCGGTGTCGCGATCGTCGCGTCCAGCGGTTCGACGCCAGTCCAGGCTGCTCAGGGCGGCAACGTGATCATCGGCAGCCAAGGCAACTTCGGCACCCAGGAGACGACGATCGTCCACAACGGGACGTCGTCGAACGGACCGGCACTGACCGGATACCGCACGTCCTCCAACACCATCGGCGTGACCTCATCCGAGAACTGCGGCGTTCTGGGTTCAACCGACATCGCCGGAGGGGCCGGGGTGATCGGGTTCGGCGGAGTGGGTGGTGCCGGCTTTTTCGGGGAGACCTACGGCGGTCAGGGGGTGCTGGGTCGGACGACGATGGGTGTGGGTGTTCAGGGGGATGTCGAAGTGGGCGGCACGGGCGTGGGAGGCCAATTCATCGGCGGTCGAGCGCAGCTGCTGCTGACCCCCGCGAGCACTGCGGGCGCGCCGGCGACGCAGGCGCACGTGACGGGCGAGATCTTCCTCGACAAGAACGGCACCGTGTTCGTCTGCACCGCAGCGGGCAGCCCGGGGACCTGGCGAGAGATCGGCGGCTCCGGGGCATCGAATCTGATCGGTGTCTCCTCCAGCGGTCAGGGCGTCCTCGGTCGGACGACCACCGGAGTCGGTGTTCAGGGCGATGTCACAGCAGGTGGCACGGGGGTCCCCGGACAGTTCGGCGGCGGTCGCGCACAGTTGCTGCTGATCCCCGCAAGCACTGCGGGCGCCCCGACCACGCAAGCACATGCGCAGGGCGAGATCTTCCTCGACAACAGCGCCACCGTGTTCGTCTGCACGGCAGCGGGCACCCCGGGCACCTGGCGCGACATCTCGACGTTGCCGGCCCAGCCGGCCCCGACGCCGGCAGCGCCAAGCCTGCACTTCGTCACCCCGACGCGAGTCTTCGACAGCCGTGAAGCGCTGCCGGCCGCCGGTGCGATCGCGAGCGGGCAGAACCTGACGGTCAGCGTCGCAGATGGTCGCGCCATCAGCGGCGGAGCAGTGACGGCTGCGAACCTGGTCCCGTTCGGAGCGACAGGCGTCGCGTACAACCTGACGATCGTGAACACCGTCGGGCAGGGCTACCTCACGATCAACCCGGGCGGCAACACCACGGTGGGGTCGTCAGCGATCAACTGGTACGCCACTGGCCAGATCGTTGCATGTGCAAGTGTCGTCGCCCTGGATCCGTCACGTCAGGTGACCGTGATCGCCGGAGGAGCAGGCACGACGGACTCCTGATCGACATCGTCGGTTACTACAGCTGACCGAGCCTCAGGGCGGCGAGCTGATCACGCCTTCGAGGTCGATGACCACATCGGTGTCGACGGACGCCGTGATGCAGAACCGGTCGGTGCCTCCGGTCGACACGACGGCGCGATTGGCCACGGTTGCGCCAGCCGCGAAGTTGACGCTGGAGGCAGTCGGCGCCGGTCCGTTGCAGGGATGGAGGGCGACGAAGCCGGGCGCCACCGGGTTGATCGCGGTGATGTCCACCACTGCCCCGGACACCGGGCCGGTGACGCCCGCGGCGGCGCCGAGTCCGACCGGCAGCACCTGCCCTGCAGAGAGGCGGACCTGGGCACGGCTGTCGAGCAGCCGCTGGGGGTCGAGCGCGGTCAACGTCGCACCGCCGGCACCGTGGAGCGACTGGAGATCGACGACGAGGTCCGTCGCAGCGCTCGCAAAGAGGCACAGGTGTCCACTCGTCAACCCGACGGTCGCCGACGTGGCCACGTCGATGCCACGAGTGAAGTTGACCGTCGAGGTCGTGGGCGTGCCCTGGCCACGGCACGGACCGGGAAGCACGGTGACGAACCCGTCGGCCCCGGGCCCGGTCGCGGTGACGTTCACGGTGACTGCGTCGGTCTGACCAATGGCAGAGCCGAGGCCGGGCACCGCAGTCAGGTCGGCGTCGAGGAAGCTGCCGGCCTGGAGCCGAGCCTGCGGTACCGCTGCGAGCTCGGCCATGCCGACGCGAGTGTCGATCAGACGCACGGGGTCGACCGGTATGGTGAGATCGCCACCCGGCGCCAGCCATCCACTGACATCCACCACCACGTCGGTCGGTTGCGGCGAGTACACGCAGATCGCACCCTGACCGAGGCGGACGAGGGCCGAGTTCGCCGCGACGGAGTGCGCGGTCGCGTTGACGACCGAGGTCGTCGGCACTCCGCTGCCGCACGGAAAGACCGTGAGGTAGGTGTCCGCGCACGGCTCGACCGCGATGACCGAGACGAACGCTGCGGTCGCATCGCCTGGCACGCCGGCGATCCCGCTGACGGGCACGGCGAGCACAGAGTTCGCGCCGAGCGGTCCGGGTTGCGACCGGGTGTCGACCAGTCGTTGCGGCGCCGCCAAGAGATGGACGCCACCGGTGGCCGATGCACCGGCGCTCGGAGGGTCCGCCGGTCTCGGCGTGCCGATCGTCGGGGCGGTGCAACGAGACGGGACCGTGGGGAGCGCGTCGAGCGCATCGCCGATCAACACGCCCATCGCCGCGGCAGCCTGCACACCGAGGTGGATCCCGTCGGCCGAGAACCAGCCGGACGGCATCCCTGCGCTGCGGCCGGCCCAGTCGGCCAGGGTCAGCTCGGGGTACTGCGCGAGCTTGGCGTGGAGCACGACGTTGCTGCGATGCGAGCGCGACGCCTCCGGACCCGCCTCGCGGTACGTCAGCCAGATGACGTGGGCGATGCCCTGCGCCCGGGCCTCGGCGACGAGGACGTCGACCGCACTACCGATGCCGTAGGGCCCATCTGCGGGATCGTCGTACCCCGCGGCGATGACCAACGCTCTGTCGTACCGGCCGGCATCGGCGCGGATCACCTGCAGGGCGTTCGTGGGTGTCGGCGACGGCGGGATCCGGCAGCTGGTGGTGATCAGCCGTCGGCAGCCTGCGGACTCGAGGAGGAACGAGTGGCGGGCAGCCAACGCTGCTCGGCCCGCGTTGCTGTACGACTGGGCGAGCCCGTTCAGCACCGAGTCACCGACGAGCAGTGCCTCGACCACGGCCGTCCGACGTTGTGTCGTCGCGAACGTCGGCGGCGGTGATGCGCACACGCCGGCGAAGATGAGCGCGACGAGGAGAACTCGCGCTTTCCTCCTCCGCGTCTGGCGGGCGTGTGCGGACGGGGACATCGCCCGCAGGTTACGGCGTGGAGCGAGACGTCAGAGGTAGTAGCCGGCGACGTCGATGATGAAGTCGACCGAACCGCCACCGCCGGCGAAGACCTTCACTCGTCGCTGGGCGTCGAGCTTGACCGTGACGGCGTTGGCGAGATCGACGATGCTCGCGGACCAGTTGATGGACGATGCCGTCAGCGTCGGGGCGTCGCCGGGGGTCATCGACAAGAACCCACCGCCCGACGCGTCGGCGATGGTGAGGTTGCCCACGATGCCCGTGGCCGCTGGCGGCACGAGATCGGCCGAGGCGACGGACCCGGTGTTGACGTCGATTCCGTTGGCGACGTTGACGACCCGGTTCTCGCCACTGGAGAGCCGCCCACCGGCGTTGCCCGACGCCTGCGTCGCCAGACGAGAGTCATAGACCCTCGTCGGAGCAATGAGCACCAGAGACGCAGGATGCGGCAACGCACTCACCTGTGCACTCAGCGCCGCGAGCTGTCCGGTCAGCGACGTGATCTGCGCGTTCGCCGCAGCGACTGCGGCCGCGAGTGGATCGGCCGGCGGCACGTAGCCGACCGTGACCCCGTACACCGTGGCACCTGCAGAGGTGTAGTACCGCACAGCCATCGTCGAGTTGGCGTCGACCGTGATCGGTGAGGAGAGGTTGTAGGACGCCGTCTTCGCTCCGCCGCCGGCGGGCAGGGACACCTGGAACGGGTTCAGGTACGGCACCGGCGTCGCGAGGGGGCGCTTCCAGATCTCCAGGATCGGCGTGCCCTGGTAGGCGACGTTGATCTGGTGGATGACCGAGCCGGTGGGAATCGGTAACGAGGCGTTGAGCCGATCGGGTGTGCTGAGCGCGCCGGCACCAGTGGCGTCGGCGTAATAGCGAGCATGCGTGGCATTGGTCCCCGGCGCGTCAGTGTCGAAGGCGAAGGCATCGAGCGGCATGTACGTGAGGCTCGGATCCTGGGGCAACAGAGCCTCGGGTTGCAGCTGGCCAACGTCGGGCGACACCACTGGCTCTGCCGCCGCGGTGACCCCGGGCAGGCTGGCAAACGCGGCTGCACCTGCGGCGACGCCGGTGAACGTGCGCCTCGAGATTCCGGCGCCATCGGAGTGGTCGCGTGCCATCGTGGAGACCTCCTGTGCTGCGCCCAGCCTTGCAGAGCGCGCAGCAGGAAGGGCACGCGCCCGGCAACGGAAACCGGTTCACCGAGCCGATGGACTCGAACCCAGCCGCCGTCGGCTCAGTCCGCGGCGACGGAAAGGTCGACGATCTTCGTGCCATCCGGGAGCGCGTCAGCGACCAACGATTGCACGAGCGCGACAGCGTCGGCTTGGTCGGACACCGCGACGTGCTCGGTCAACGTCACGATCTTCGAACCCTGCGGATGATCGACGTGGCCGAAGTGATCCGCCAGCCCTTCGATCACGTGGTTGGTTGGCGACGATCTGAACGCGGCGACGACGGTGACGGTGAACCCCATCGCGTCAGTCTTCACCATCGCGGCCGGTCTCATTTCCGGACGGGCACATGCACCGGCCGGCCGAGGGCGAGGTGGGCGGCTTCGCCGAGCTGCTCGCTGAGCGTGGGATGGGCATGGATGCTGCCGGCGATGTCTTCGAGCGTCGCCGCCATCTCGATCGCGAGGACGCCCTCGGCGATCAGTTCGGACGCATGGGCGCCGGCGATGTGAACGCCGATGACCGCCTGTGTGTCCCGCTCCCACACGAGTTGGAGGAAGCCGTCGCGTGCATCCATCGTGGCGGCCCGTCCGGACGAGCCCATCGGAATGGTGACCGAGTCGACGTCGAGCCCTGCCGTACGAGCGTCGTCGGCGGTGCTGCCGGCCGATGCGATCTCGGGGTCGCAGAACACGACAGCAGGGATCGTGGTCGGGGAGAACGCAGCGGCGTGCCCGCACAGGGCTTCGACCGCGACGCGGGCTTCCGCGGTCGCCTTGTGGGCCAGCGCCGGGCCGGCGACGATGTCGCCGATCGCAGCGATGTGACGCGTGGCCCGACGGTCGCCACCGACGGGAACGAGGCCGCGCTCGTCGACGGCAATGCCCGCGGCGTCGAGCCCGAGCTGATCCGTGTTCGGAACGCGTCCGACTGCGACGACCACGATGTCGGCACCGACCTCGGCGATCGTGTCGCCCGGGGCGAGGCGGAGCACGCCATCGACGAAGTCGACCGCAGCGGTTCCGAGACGTAGGTCGATGCCGAGTTGGCGAAGACGCCGCTCGATGGGTCGGGCGAACATCGCGTCCATGGTCGGCAGGACACGGCCCGCGCATTCGATGATGGTCACAGCGGCGCCGAGCTTGGCGAGGGCGGTGCCGAGCTCGAGACCGATGTATCCCGCCCCGATCACGGCGATGCGCTCGGGGAGGTGATCGACGGCGAGGACATCGGTGGAGTCCAGGATCGCGATGCCGTCGCGGGTGAGGCCG
Organism: Ilumatobacteraceae bacterium; assembly: GCA_025463425.1. Classification (GTDB taxonomy): domain Bacteria; phylum Actinomycetota; class Acidimicrobiia; order Acidimicrobiales; family Ilumatobacteraceae; genus WLMZ01. The sequence continues at coordinate 5,928 of JAOBWQ010000554.1, forward strand.
GGGAGCGGTGCAGGTCTGGACCCGGTGGCCAGGACGAGGTCGGTGAACTGGAAGTACTGGGCGGGCGCCAGCGGGCGGAGTGGGTCGGTGACCACGAGCTGATCGGGTCGGCTGAGCTGGGCGTGGCCGGTGATGACGCTGACGCCGGCCGAGCGGAGGAGCTGGCGGATGCCGCCGGTGAGGCCGTCGACGACGGAGCTCTTCCATTGCTGCCAGGCACTCATGTCGACGCGCGCGCCATCGACGACGAGTCCGGCCTTCGTCATCGCCCGAGTGTGCTGGAGGTGGTTGGCGGCCTCGATCAGAGCCTTGCTGGGGATGCAGCCGACGTTGAGGCAGACGCCCCCGATGCCGTCCGGGCCGTCGCGTTCGATCAGCACGACGTCGCGGCCGAGCTGCGCGCCCCGGAGCGCGGCGGCATATCCGCCCGGACCGGCACCGATGACGACGAGGTCTGCGGAGACGGGGATCTCGCCGACGACCATCAGCCGGCCGCGCCGTCGGTGAGACGCCCGGCCAGGAGCAGCACCGGGTTGGCGAGGTAGCGCTCGATCGTGGAGACGAACGCGCCGAGGTGGTGGCCGTCGTTGAGCCGATGGTCGGCTGAGACCGCCATCGGCAGGATCGGTCGTACGAGGGGTTGTCCCTCATGGGCCACGACCGCGTCCTTGGCTCGACCGAAGCCGACGATCGCGGCTTCCGGGGGGCGGATGATGGGGGTTCCCATCCACGTGCCGTAACTGCCGTAGTTGGAGATCGTGAACGTGCCGCCGCTGAGCTGATCGAGGGTGAGCGTGCGGGCGCGCGCGGCGACGGTGAGCTCGTCGATCCGACGGGCGACCTGCTCGATCGACAGTTGATCGGCGTCATGGACGACCGGAACGACGAGCCCTTCGTCGGTCGACATCGCGATGCCGATGTTGCACCGGGCGCGGTAGGTGATCAGCTCGTTGTCGTAGTCGAGGCTGGCGTTGAACGACGGGTGCTCGCGCAACGCAGCGGCGCTGGCGGCCACGAACAGCGGCAGCAGGGTGAGCTTCACACCGCGGTCGGCGAGGTGTTCGCGCAGTGTCCGGTGGGCCCGGAGGAGCTCGGTGGCGTCGATCTCGCGGAGCTCGGTGACGTGAGGGACGGTCCGCCACGACTCGGTCATCGACCGGGCGATCTGCCGGCGGGTGCCGCGGAGCGGTTCGACCCGGTCTTGGCCGGTGGGCCGCGGCGATCGCGCCGCCGCGGACAGGTCGGCAGCGGCCGACGAGTGGACCGTCGTGGGGGCAGTCGTTGCCGCCTCGACGTCGGCCGTGGTGATCCGCCCGCCGGGGCCGGTGCCCGCGACGTCGGCCAGAACGACGCCGAGGTCCAGGGCCCGCTTGCGCGTGGCCGGCGACGCCTTCGGCTTGCGCACCGACGTCTCCGCAGCTGCCGCAGACCTCGGTTCCGGAGGCACGGGTGCGGCCCCCGACCCGTGCACGTGCCCGCCCAGCACTGGCACGGGTCCGACGGCATCGAGCCGGAACAGCATGCTGCCGATCGGGATGATCTCGCCGACGATCGCTCCACGGGCGACGAGGCGTCCGGACGTCGGTGCGGGGATGTCGACGACCGCTTTGTCGGTCTGCACCACCACAACCGGTTGGTCTTCGAACACGAGGTCGCCGACGGCGACGAGCCACTCGACGATCTCGGCCTCGCTCAGGCCTTCGCCGACATCGGGCATGGGGAAGTCGAACTCGGCCATCAGCGCTCCAACGCGTTCAGGACGCCGCGCACGATGTCGTCGACCTGCGGCACGTAGAAGTCCTCGGTGCCGCCGAGCGGGTACGGCGTGTCGGGGGCCGTGACCCGTTCGATGGGTGCCTCCAGCGAGTAGAACGCCTCACGCTGGATCGTCGCCGCCAGCTCCGCGCCGAACCCTGAGGTGAGCGGCGCCTCGTGCACGATGACGACCCGACCCGTGTGCTCGACCGCGGCGACGATGCCTTCGACGTCGAGCGGAACGAGGCTGCGCACATCGACGACGTGGGTGCTGATGCCGTGCTCGGCGGCCAGCACGTCGGCCGCCTTCGTGCAGAGCTGCACGGCAGCGCTGTAGGCGATGACCGTGACGTGCTCCCCCTCGCGGACGACCTTGGATCGACCGAGTGCGACGGTGTAGTCGCCGGTCGGCACCTCGCCGCTGACGAGGCGGTAGCCGCGGAGTGGTTCGAGGAACAGCACAGGATCGGGATCGCGGATCGCGGCCAGCAGCATCCCCTTCGCGTCGTACGCGTCAGCCGGCGCGACCACCTTCAGGCCGGGCGTGTTCGTGTAGAGCGCCTCGAACGCATCGGAGTGGAGCTCGGGAGTTCGCACGCCGCCACCGAAGGGTGAGCGGATCGTGATCGGCATCGGATGGCGACCCTGCGACCGGAACCGGAACCGGGCCACCTGCTGGCCGATCTGGTGGAACGCCTGATGACCGAAACCGAGGAACTGCAGCTCGGGCACCGGGATCAGTCCGGAGATGGCCAGGCCGACCGATGCACCGATGATGACACCCTCGGCGAGGGGTGTGTCGATGACCCGCCGCTCGCCGAAGCGTTGCTGGAGTCCGTCGGTGGCGCGGAACACGCCTCCGAGGACGCCGACGTCCTCACCGAGCACCACCACGCGCTCGTCACGGGCCATCTCCAGGGTGAGCGCGTCGCGGATCGCTTCGACCATGTTCATCGTCGCGGTCCCGACGACGGGTTCGGTGACGGTGCTCACGACGTGGCTCCGATCCGTGCCGCGCGCTGGCGCTGCAGCGTGGATGGTGGGTCGGCATAGACGTGGTCGAACAGCTGCGACGCCGTCGGCGCCGGCTCGGCCCGGGCGATGACCAGCGCGGCGTCCACCTCGGCCGACAGCTCGGCCTCGACCGTCTGCCGGCGGTCGTCGTCCCACAACCTGCGGCTGGCGAGGTGGCGTTGAACCCTGACGATCGGGTCGAGCGGCTTCCAGGACTCGAGCGCCGCTGCGTCGACGTAACGGGTCGGGTCGTCGGCGGTGTTGTGAGGTCCCATCCGGTAGGTGACCGACTCGATCAGCGTCGGGCCGTGCCCGGAGCGGGCACGTGCCACGGCCTCCGCCGTCACCGCGTGGACAGCGAGGAGGTCGTTGCCGTCCACGACCACGCCCGGGAACCCATAGCCGATGGCTCGAGAGGCCAGGCTGCTCGCGGCCGACTGCTTGTGCCGTGGCGTCGAGATCGCCCAGCCGTTGTTGGACAGCATGAACACGACGGGCGCCTTGACGACACCGGCGAGGTTGCAGGCCTCGTGGAAGTCACCTTCAGACGATGCACCGTCACCGAAGTAGACGACGACCACGCCACCCGTTTGTTGCATCTGCAAACCCCAGGCCAACCCGACGGCCTGAGGGATCTGCGCGGCGAGGGAGATCTGGATGGGCAAGATGTTGACGCCGTCGGGTATCCGGCTCCCGGCGAGGTTGCCCATGAAGTAGAGCATGAAGCGGGAGAGCGGCAGCCCCTGACGGAGCAGTGCCGGCAGCTCGCGGTACTGCGGCACCACCCAGTCGATCAGCGGGTCGAGCGCGGACGCACTGCCGACGATACTGGCCTCCTGCCCGGTCACTTGCGAGAACGTGCCGAACCGGCCCTGACGTTGCAGGCTCATCGCCTTCGTGTCGAACACCCGCGTCAGCATCATCAGGCGGAGCCCGGCGAGCAGTTGGTCGTCGCTCATCGACGGCGTCACACCTGCGGCGAGCACACCGTCGGGCGAGAGGTGCTGGATCGGGGTCACTGGCGCACCATCAGGGATGAACTGAGCGAACATCGCCCTACCATACAACAAAAAGACTATCTTGCATGCAAGTTCGCATGTTATGTTGGCGGACATCGACCGACGCGTTCTGCGAGACAAGGAAAACGAACAGCCATGAGCAACCTCTTCGATCTCACCGGCAAGGTCGTCGTCGTCACCGGCTCCGGCCGCGGCCTCGGCAAGGCGATCGCAATCGGCGTCGGTGCCGCTGGCGGATCCGTCGTCGTGTGCTCACGCACGATGGCAGAAGCCGAGGCCACGGCAGCCGAGATCACGGCGGCCGGCAGCCCGAGCCTGGCCGTCCAGGTCGACACCGGTGACCGGGCCAGCTGCCAGGCCTTGATCGACACGACGGTCGCACACTTCGGCAAGCTCGACGTGATGGTCAACAACGCCGGCATCGACATCATCGAGCCCGCCGAGGACGTCACCGAGGACGCGTGGGACCAGGTGCTCAACATCAACCTCAAGGGCTACTTCAACTGCTCGCAGCTGGCCGCGCGGCAGATGATCGCCCAGGGCACCGGCGGCAGCATCGTCAACAACTCCTCGATCGCCGGCGGCGTCGGCATCGCCG
>JAOBWQ010000586.1 GCA_025463425.1 Ilumatobacteraceae bacterium
GGCACCTGCAGCTTCCACAGGCGCGTCCAACGGTTCGCCCCGCGCAGCGTGAACAGGTCGTGCTGGCCGACATCGGCGGACTGCAGGCCGAACAGGGTGTTGGTCACGATCGGGAAGAAGGCGATCATCGCGCAGACGAAGAGGCGGGGGAGGAGGCCGGTGCCGAACACGGACAGGATGATCGGCACGATCGCCAGGATCGGCACGGCCTGGAGCGCGACCAAGTAGGGGTAGAACGAGCGCTCCGCCCACTTCGCCTGGGCCATGACGACGGCGAACAGCATGCCGACCACGATCGTGAACGCGAGGCCGATCAACGACACCACCGCCGTCCACTTCACACCGTTGAGCAGCTTGTCACGCGCCAGCGAGTGGACGAACGATTCGTTGACCACCGTGAAGGGTGACGGCAGCAAGAAGCCCGGCTTGTCGAAGAACTTCCGCATCCCCGACGTGTGCATGTACTGCCACACCGCGACGAAGATCACCAGCACGATCGGCGGCCCGATGAACCGGCTGAGCTCGAACTTTCTCTTGGACCGGTCGTTCGGGCCGATCATCTCGAGCGCCGTCTCCGGTGGGGTCATGCCGAACCCGCCACCCTGGGCGCCAGCGGAGGTCATGCTCATGAGTGCGCCCCGCGGAGCTCGTGGGAGATCCGGCCGCTCAGCTCAGCGAACGCCGGATCGAAGCGCAGCTCCGGTGACCGGGGATATTCGAACGGCACGTCGAAGGCGGCGACGATGTGGCCAGGGCGGGCGCTCATCACGAGCACACGCGTCGAGAGGAACACGGCCTCGCTGATCGAGTGGGTGATGAACAGCCCAGCGAAGCCGTTGCGCTGGAAGAGGCTGATGACCTCGTCGTTGAGGCGCTCTCGGGTGATCTCGTCGACGGCGCCGAACGGCTCGTCGAACAGGAACACACTCGGATCCAGCACGAGTGAGCGGGCCAGCGAGGCGCGCATCTTCATCCCGCCGGACAGCTGCTTGGGGAACTTCGTCTCTGCGCCCTGCAGGCCGACGAGTTCGATGGCGGCCTGGGCACGCTTGCGGCGTTCGGCCTTGGGGATGCCCTCCAGCTCGGCCATCAGCTCCACGTTGCGCAGTACGTTCCGCCATTGCAGCAACGTCGCGTCCTGGAAGACGTAGCCGAGGCTGGAGCGATCGACGGTGACGCTGCCACTCGTGGCCGGGTTGAGGCCCGAAGCGATGCGCAGCAGCGTGCTCTTCCCGCAGCCGGACGGGCCGACGACGGTGACGAACTCTCCGGGGAAGACGTCGAACGACGTCTCGGCCAGAGCGTGGGTCCCGTCGGGGAACACCATCGACACGTTGGAGAAGCGCAACGCCGGCGCGCCGGTGCGTTGCGGTGGAGTGGGGGTCGCTGTCATCGGATCGTCCTGCACGGTCAATGCATCACCATTCCGCCGGACACGTTCATGGCCTGGCCGGTGCAGTAAGCCGCATCGTCGGACGCGAGGAACAGCGCCATCCTGGCGACGTCGTCGGGTTCGGCGAGCCGGCCCAGCGGTGACTTCGCCGACCATGCGGCCACCATCTCGGGCGTGCGAGTGGCAGCGCCCATCTCGGTGAGCACGTAGCCGGGGCAGATGCAGTTGACGTTGATGCTGTGGCAGCCCAGCTCCATCGCCGAGACCCGCGTGAACGCGATCACGGCAGACTTCGAGGCGGCGTAGTGGGCTTGGTTCGGCGAGCCGAGCTTGCCGCCCATGCTGGCCATGTTGATGATCCGCCCGCCGGAGCCGCCGACCATGTGTCCGGCAGCGACCTGGTCGCGCATCGCCCGACCGACGACCTGGGTGGTGACGAACATCGAGCGGACGTTGATCGCGAACGTCTGATCCCAGTTCTCGATGGTCATGTCGAGGATCGGGGCCATCTTCAGCACGCCGGCGTTGTTGACGAGCAGGTCGACGCCGCCCAGCACGTCGATCGCTTCCTGCGTCACCGCGGCGGTGGCACCGGCATCAGCGAGGTCGACCACGGCCGACTCGCACTCGAGCGTCTTGGCCAGCGCGTGGACCTCGTCGGCGGCGATGTCGATGAGGACCAGCGAGGCCCCTTCGGCGGCGAACGTGCGGGCGATCTCGGCCCCGATGCCACGGGCAGCGCCGGTCACGATCGCTCGACGCCCGTACAGTCGTTGGCCCGCCGGAGGCGATGTGCTCGTGCTGCTCCCCATGTCCGGGACATCCTAGAGCACCACTGTGTAACGCTCTTCGAGAGAACCGTTAACAGTTGATTTCGTGTTGTGACCTATTTCCCCAACGGGCTTCCGGAGACCAATCGCCCCTGGTGGAACACCATTCGGCCACTCGGCCCGAAGGCGAGCGCCTCCCGGACGCCGGCGGCCGCGATCGCCACCAGCTCGGCCGGTGCGCCGGGCGTGATGCCGGTGTGGGAACCGGTGATCGCGCGGTGGACGGCTCCGCTGACGGCATCGAGGGCTGCATCCGGCAGCAGGTGGGCGGTCATCACCATCAGCGCGCCGGTCTCCAATGGATCCGCGCGGCCCATCGGGTTGAAGGGATCCTGCAGGTTGTCCGCGCCGGCACACACGTTCACGCCCGCCTCGCGCAGCGCCTTGACGGCGGTGAGTGCGCGGGGCATCGCCTGCTGGTGGTCGCGGCCTTGGAGGAAGAGGTTGGTGTGGGGAAGTGCGACGACGCTGATGCCGGCCTCAGCCACCAGCGCAGCGACTTCGTGCTGGCGCGCCTCGGGCTGCATGGCGAGGCTGACGCAGTGGCTCGCTGCGACGCGATGCGGGAAGCCGGTCTCGACGATGCGCCGGGCGAGGTGTTCGAGCGCGAGCTTGGCCGGGTCGAGCGTCTCGTCCGTGTGGAGGTCGACGCTGCGACCCCGCTCAGCCGCGATGTCGAGCAGTTGATCGGTCGCCGCGCAGGGATCGTCCTCCAGATGCGGGCAGCCTCCGACGACGTCGGCGCCGGCATCCAGGGCGTCGCGCAGCAGCGCCCGGGAATCGGCGCCGGCAGATCCGGTGATCGGCCACCCGACCAGTGCCACGATCTCGAGGTCGCACACGTCTGCGGTGCGCCGGCGAACTTCGGCCAGAGCCTCGACCGACATCAGCCCGTTCTCGATCGTGGTGTCGGCGTGGGAGCGGATCAGCGTCGTGCCGTTGGCGACCATCAGGCGCACGGCGCGTTCGGCACGTTCGATCGTGTCCTCGAGCGAGACGAGGTGGCGATTGGCGTGCATCGCGAGGATCGCGCCCATCAGGTCGCCGGTCTCGTTGATGATCCGTTCGGCCAGGAAGGCCTTGTCGAGGTGTGCATGCGGCTCGGCGAACGCGCTGAGCAGCAGCCGGCCGCCGAGGTCGACCACGTCGTCGCCGGCTGCAACCAGGTCGGGGCCGATCTCGGTGATCACGCCGTCGGCGATGCGCACATCGACCGATCGCCCGTCGGCCAGGGTTGCCGAGTGGAGGAGCACGCCGGACTCGCTCAGAGGAGCGGCGAGCCGGTCAACGGACGCTGATCGATGGTCTCCCCGAGCCTCGGGAAGACCTCTTCGGCGACGAGGTGCATCTGCTCGTTCATCTCCTCGCGGGTCAGACCCGGGTAGTCGAAGAAGAAGCAGATGTGCTTGAGGTCGAGCAGGTCGCGCCAGTAGCCGATCGCGTCGACCGCATCGTCGATCGAGCCGACGATCTGGATCTTCTGCGCGTTGCTCTCCTCGACCGTCGGGCAGTGGTCGAACGCGACCTTGGAACCGTCCGGGTTGCGGTAGCTGGAGAAGCGGCCGTACGGCGACAGGAACTTGTTGAACTCGTCGTGGCCGGGCTTGCCCTTGATCATCGCCTTCTCGCGGGTCGTGCCGACGTGGAGGTTGAGCACGAGGCAGCGGTCCTCGCCGGCAGCGACCGGCGCGCCCATCTCCTCGCGGATCGCTGCATAACGGTCCCACTTCTGCTTCTGGCTGTCGGCGTTCTGCAGCCAGTACACCGCCTTGTGGCCGGCGCGGGGCACGTACTCGATCGTCTCCGGCGACGTGACGGGCTGGTAGATGTCGACGACGCGCCGCGGCTTGGGGATCAGGGTCAGGTGGTCGACGTAGCTGCCGCGGTCCGGTACGTCGTCGGGCGGGAGGATGAACTGCTTGCCCCGGTAGGAGAAGGTCTCGTTGTACCAGGCCGTCTTGATGATCTCCATCGACTCCTCGAAGATCTCGCGGTTGACCCGGTCGTGCTCGGCGCTCATCGCGTTGTCCCCACTGGCGACGACGGTGCCGAGCGCCCACGCCTCGCGCGGCACGGTGCCCCGACCGACGCCGAACTCCATCCGTCCGCCGGTGAGGATGTCGGCGAGGGCGAAGTCCTCGGCGAGGCGGAGCGGGTGCCATTGCGGCACGACGTTGAACATCTGCCCGAAGCGCAACCGCGAGGTGACGTGAGACAGGTGGAGCCCGAACTGGATCAGGTTCGGCAGGACCTCGTAGCCCTCGTGCTGGAAGTGGTGCTCGGTGAGCCACATTGTGTCGAAGCCCAGTGAGTCAGCTGTTTTGGCCCAATCGATGAGGTTCTCGTAGCAGGCGATGACGGCGTCGTTGCCGTACCGGCGCGAGGTCGCGGCCACCGTCGGATCGCCGGCATCCGGCATCGGAACCGTGCAGAAGAAGTTGGAATCGACGCGCATCCGCCGATCGTACTGCGCTCATCTGCCCGCGTTCACGGCTCCGGCCGCAGCTGTCGCCAAGTTCACAGGCCCGCAACAGAACCGATCCGGGCGCGAGGATCGGCAGCGCCGGCCAGCATCCCATCCGGCTCGACGACGATCGCGTGCGCGTGCCCGAACGCACTGTCATAGGGAGCCAGGACCCGGACCTCGTGGCCACGCTGCTCGAGACCCTCGAGCCAGTCCGGCGACGCGTGGCCCTCGACGATGACGTGCGGCCCGCCCCGTCCCGTCCACGTGTCGAAGCCCGTGACCGGCCCGCGCAGCATCCATCGCCCGGCGTTGACCGCCTCAGCCGGGCTCAGCCCGTGATGGAACAGACGCGTCGCGACCTGCAGGAGGATCTGCGGCTGCCCGTCACCGCCCATCGTGCCGAACACCGCCGCCAGGGAGCCGTCGCGGTTGGTGGCCAGCGCGGGCGAGAGCGTGTGTGGTGGACGACGGCCGGGAGCGAGCTCCGCCGGATGACCCTCCTCCAGCGAGAAGCCCAGGCCACGGTTGTGGAGGTTGATCTGGGTGTTCGGCTCGACCAGCCATGATCCGAAACCCGACGCGTTGGACTGGATCAGCGACACACCCATCCGCTCGTCGTCGACGGTGCACAGGTAGGTGGTGTCGCCGTCGAGGCTCGGTGTCGGCACACGCGATGCGCTGACCGTGTTCACCGCAGCCACGTCGCGCACGATGCGCTCCAGCAGCGCAGCCCCATCGGCGCGGTCGTGCAGCACGCTCGGCCGGTCGTGCCCCGCGACCGTCGCCGCTTCGATCAGCAGGTGGGCCCACTGCGCGTCGTCCGGGTCGCTGGGCGGGCCGAGTTGGTCGACCAACGCCGCGGCCCCGAGGGTGAGATACCCCTGTGAGTTCGGCGGGATCGTGTGCAGCACCCTGTGGAACGCCGCCTGCGACAGCGGGGCCACCCACTCGACGGACGGCACGCGCAGGTCGTCGTCGCTGTACAGGCCGTTGCCCAGCGTGCGCAAGCCGTTGCCGAACTCGCCGAGGTAGAAGCCGTCGCGCCCGTGCTCGGCGATCGCGCGCAGGGCGCGACCGACGCCGGGCCGGCGCACGATCGCGCCGGGACGCTTGGCCTGGCTGACGAGCTCGTGCAAGGTCTCGCGGGCTCGATCGTCGAGCGCGGCGATCGCACCGACGAGCAGCGGCGAGGCCGGGAAGCCCTCCTCGGCGAGTTGGATCGCCGGCGCCAGCAGATCCGCGATCGGCAGCCGACCGAACCGTTCGTGCAGGGCGATCCAGCCGTCGACGCACCCGGGAACGGTGACGATCCGGACGTCGTGCCGGAACGGCATCTCCGTGAGACCCTCGGCGCGCAGCTGCGCGGCGTCGCTGCCGGAGCCGGCCTTTCCCGTGGAGTTCAGGGCGTGCACGCCGTGGCCGTCGTGGACGAGTGCGTACAGATCGCCGCCGAGGCCGCACAGGTGCGGGCCGGTCACGGCGATGGCCGCGTTGGTGGCGATCGCTGCGTCGACGGCGTTGCCGCCGCGGGCGAGAGCGGACATCCCGGCCTGCGTGGCGAGCTGATCGGCTGAGGCCACCATCGCTCCCGGGGCTCGGGTCGACGAGAACGGTGCGGTGTTGCCGGCCATCGATGCAACCTACGCTGTCCCAGTGGGATGGCCGCAAAACCGTGCTGCGCTCGGCCCGGCGGTGATGACCGCCGGTGCGGCACTGGCCGTGGTGGGGTCGTTCCTCCCGTGGTTGAAGTCGGGCGCCGTCGGTCGATCGAGCTACGACATCCTCGGCTTGGTCGACCGTCTCGGCTTCGCACCTGATGGTCCGATCCGTCTCGTGGTTCGTGCGTGGCCGTTGATGCCGTTGGTGCTGGCCGTCGGCATCGTCGCGGTGTGGTGGGGTCGGCGGTGGGCCGGGGCAGGGTTCGGCGTGCTCGGCGGGCTGTACGCAGGTGGCCTCGGTGCGGCGGTCGCCGGAGCGATCCCCGACACCCATCAGATCTCGGTCGGCGCGGCGCCGGTGCTCACCGCAGTCGGCGGAGCGATCGTGATCGTCGGGTCGTTGCTGACGCTCGTCGTGCGGGTACCGTCCGCGCATGCCAACCCGATCTGAATCACTTGCCCTCCTGACCTGCCCCGGCGGCCCGTTCGAGATCGGCACGGCCGAGATCGGTGGCCAGTCGTTGCGGGTCTTCACGAAGGTGCCGACCAGCCTCCGCGACGTGTGGGTGGCTTCGGCCGCGCACGGCGACGCGACGTTCCTCGTCTACCAGGACGACCGGATCACCTTCGCCGAGGCCCATCTCCAGGTTCGCAAGCTCGCCGCCCACCTCTCGTCGGCGGGTGTCGCCAAGGGCGACCGCGTCGCGATCGCGATGCGCAACTACCCGGAGTGGGTCCTGTCCTTCTGGGCGGTGCAGTCCCTCGGCGCGATCGTCGTGAGCATGAAC
>JAOBWQ010000622.1 GCA_025463425.1 Ilumatobacteraceae bacterium
GCGAACGCGTCCTCGGCCGCGCCCGGAAAGCGGGCCTCGGGCGCGTGGCGGTAGTCGACCGACATCACCACAGCACCGGTGCGCGCGCACAGGTCTCGGCAGAGCGGATCGTCGGAGTCAGCTGCACCGAGCACCCAACCGCCGCCGTGGAAGTACACGATCACCGGCGACGGCACCGGCAACGACTCGGTGTTCGAAGGGCGATAGAGCCGGTAGGCGAGGTCGCCTGCCGCGCCCGGCAGGATGCCGTCGACCACCGAGTCGACATCGGGTCCGGGCGCACGCTGTGCCGACATCGCCGTCGAGAAGGCACGAGCATCGGTGGCGGACATCGTGTCCAGCGCCGGTAGGCCGAGGCCGGCCATCAGCTCGAGCATGATCGCGACGTCGGGTTGGGCGCGGCGGACGATGCCGTCGTTGGCGTGGGTGCCGCTGCGGCCGCCTCGCACGAAGCCGAGGTAGCCGTTGGCGACGACCTCGTCGCACGCTTGCCGGTACTTGCCCACACCGCCGGCGTAGGGGAGGAACACACGCGGCTTACCGGGCACGTTCGCACCCATGTACCACGAGTCGGCCTGGGGCATCAGCGACAGGTCGGCGTAGTCGTTGACGTGCTGCACCCAACCGGCGACGGCGCCGGGCGTGGGTTCGATCGTCTCCAGCTCGTCGGCACGCAGATCGCGCAGGCAGTCGGCGATCCAATCGACGTTCTGCTCGATCGAGACCATCATGTTCGACAAGACCGACGGGCTGCCCGGCCCCGTGACCATGAACAGGTTGGGGAACCCATCGGTCATCAGCCCGAGGTACGTCACCGGTCCGTCCGCCCACGCGTCCTTCAGCGTCGTGCCGTCGCGACCGGTGATGTCGACGCTGACGATCGCGCCCGTCATCGCGTCGAAACCTGTCGCGAAGACGATGACGTCGAACTCCAGCGATTCGTCGACGAGATCGACGCCGACCTCGGTGATCGTCGAGATCGGGTGGGCGCGCAGATCGACCAGGCGCACGTTGGGCCGATTGAACGTCGCGTAGTAGCCGGTGTCGACGCACAGCCGCTTGGTGCCGATCGGGAACGACTTCGGGCAGAGCGCCTCGGCAGTCTCAGGGTCGGTGACCGTGGCGCGGATCTTGTCGCGCACGAACTCGGCGAGCAGTTCGTTGGCTGCGGGGCTGGCGAGGTGGTCGGTGTAGGTGCCGAGGAACTCGATGATCCCGCCGCGCTCCCACGCCGCCTCGTAGCACGCCAGTCGCTCCTCGTCGGAGACGGTGAGCGCGCCGACGGTGGGGATCGTCACGATCACGCCGCCGGTGGTCCACTTCGCGGCCTCACGGAAGGCCGGCCTGCCGTCCGCGAGTGCCTCCAGCTTGCTGGCCGGGATCGGCCCGTTGTTCGCCGGGATCGAGAAGTTGGGCGTGCGTTGGAACACGGTCAGCTGCTCCGCCTGCTCGGCGATGATCGGGATCGACTGGATCGCCGACGAGCCGGTGCCGATCACGGCGACGCGCTTGCCTGACAGGTCGACGCCGTCGTGTGGCCAACGACTGGTGAACAGCACCTCGCCGGCGAACCGTTCGGTGCCGGCGATGTCGACGTCCTTGGGCATCGACAGGCAGCCGCTCGCCATCACGTAGTAGCGGCACGTGACCGCCCGCCCATCAGAGGTGTGCACCGTCCATCGACCGTGCTCGTCGTCCCATGCGGCGGAATCGACCCGGGTCGAGAACTGGATGTCGCGGCGAAGATCATGCCTGTCGGCGACGTGCTGCGCGTAGCGGAGGATCTCCGGCTGCGGCGCGTACTTCTGCGACCAGACCCACTCCTCGTCCAGTTCGGGGTCGAACGAGTACGAGTAGTCGATGCTCTGGATGTCGCAGCGCGCGCCCGGGTACCGGTTCCAGTACCACGTCCCGCCGACGTCGGCACCGGCCTCGACGACGCGGGTGGAGAAGCCGAGGCCGCGCAGGCGATGCAACAGGTACATGCCGGCGAAGCCCGCGCCGACGACGACGACATCGACCTCCGTCTCGCTCACACCGTTGTCCGACATCAGGACTCCTCTCGACGGCGACGCCCCCGCGTCGACCTCGGCGACATGTTCGCACAGCATCAGCCGGCGAGCCGGGGCGACGGGTCAGGAGCCCGGTGGCGGATCGTCTTCGGAGTGGGGTGGCGTCACCGCCGCGTCGCGCCGGGACGACTCCAGCGTCCGGCGGGGAGCAGGCGGGCCGGTCGTGGTGTGGCGACGAAGCCGAACGTCGGTGGCGGGAAGAAGCGCTGCTGTGGCGGCGGCGCGGCGCGGAACTTCGGGCGCACCGGATCGGCCTCGGGCTCGGGTCGATCGTCGCGGTCTCGTCGCTCGATCGGTGCTGATCCCCTCGCCTGTTGGACGAGGCGGAAGAACGTGCGGCCGAACTCGAGCATCTCGCGGTCGGTCGGGCGGACCCCTGGCGCACAGCCGACGACTCGGGCTGCGAGGGGGAGACGCGCCCGGCGGAGGTGTTGGTGGAAGCCGTTGGTGACCGTCTCGCGGCCGAGGAGCAGGACCTGGTCGGCGGTGTCGCACGACTCGGCGACCTTGTCGTAGAAGTCGGCCAGCTCGCGCTGGGTGGACAACGTGGAGCGATCTGCGTGTGCTTCACGCTCGGTGTTGCGCAGATCGATGGCTCGGCCGTCGTGGTCGGAGATCTCCACGATCCGGGCCTGCTCGTGGGTGAGCCAGATCACCACCTGCCCGTATTCGGTCATGTCCGTACCCTCCGTGGGGACTGTTCCGGACATCCGTGTCCAGCGATGGAGTGGTCGGGAGCAGCAGCGTCAGTTCAAGGGGTCCCCACGCGGGTTACGTTCGAGGCGTGCAAACGATTCCGAGTGTGGTCCGGCTGCAGCCGGCGTACGACGACCCGCAGGCGGTGCGCGACGTGATCGATGGTGCCGGGCCGTTCTGGCCGTTGGCGCGCTACGCCGCGTCGACGGCGGAGCTGCAGGCGCTCGGCTCGACCAAGCCGTCGAACTTCGTGCCACCGTGGTTCCGCCAGGACTTCGCGCTGCTGGGCGAGGTGCTCGTCGACGGCGCCGAGCCGATCCTGCACAACCCGTACTTCGTCGATGCCGCGCACGGCGTCTACGGCCCGGACGCGCAGGTGCGGCCGACGACCGTCTACGTCAACATGATGGGCGCGACGCCGTTCCCGTTCGTGCCCCACGTCGATGTGCCGGCCTTCCGCGGTGCGACCCGCGTGGACTACCCGATCTGGCTGTTGCAGCAGATGCGCGCGGCCGGCATCTTCGAACCGTGGCGGGTGCGCATCGCGACGGCTGTGTCGTGGTTCTGGCCGGGTCCGGGCGGCGACTTCCATTACTGGCCCGACGGTGCAGACGGCCGCCACGAGGTCGAGTCGCCGCCGTTCGACAACGTCGCGATCGTGGCCGACAACGAGATGACCTTCCACGGCGTCGCCCCCGTGGTGGGTGACGAAGCGCTGCCGACCGCGCTGACCATCCATGCCGAACTGCATCGCGACGGCGACGGGTGGTCGGTGCTCGACGGCGGCGTGGAGCAGTGCCGCTACCCGCTCGGCTCGATGCGCACGACGGTCTCGTGGAAGGCCGACGTGTTCGCTGATGCGGACGAGATGCGGCGCGCCGACGACCACGTCGACGACCTCAGCCTCGGCCGCGTCGTCGACATGCTCCGCGCCGATCTCGCGTCCAGGGGCGTCGAGACCGACGCGCCCGGGGATCCGTTCCACGACGACGCGTGGGTGTCGGCGATCGCCACCACCTACCGGACCCAGCCGCCGCGGATCTGAGGCCGGCCGCCGGCGGAGACGTCAGGTCGTGCCGAACAGTCCTTCGGACTGCAGCGCGTCGCGGAGCTCGCGATCCCAGAAGTCGAAGAACGCCTCCTGGTCGTCGCCGACCTGGACGAACGCCACCCGGTCGAACCCGGCTTCGCTCGACGTGCGTGCCGCGGCGACGTACTTCGCGACCTCCGGACCGTGAGGGATCGTCTTGGCGAGATCGTCCGGCCGGACGTACTTCGAGGCGGCGTCGAAGTTGATCGGGTTCGGCAGTTCGGCCTGGACCTTCCAGCCGAGAGCTGACCAGCGGAACTGACGGTGGGCGACCGTCAGCGCTTCG
>JAOBWQ010000662.1 GCA_025463425.1 Ilumatobacteraceae bacterium
CCGAACGCCACGCTCCAGGTGATCACCCGTCGATCGGCGAAGCCCTCGCGCTGGTAGCGGCGGAAGGCGACGAGCGTGCCCGGGATCGTTGCCGGCAGCGGCGAGGCGACGGCCAGGATCGGCGGCACGCCGATGAGCGCCAGCAACGGTGTGGCGATGGCGGAGCCGCCCTTGCCGAACAGGCCACCGAGGTAGCCCACACCGGCACCGATGAGGGCGATCAGGATCCAACGCACGATCTCATCGGACCATGAAACGCGGACTGCCGTCCAAGACCAGATTTCTCTGGATTCGATAGGTATTCCCTATGGATAGGATCGGTGGCATGGAACTGCAACAGCTCCGCTACACGCTCGCCGTGGTCGACACCGGTACGTTCACCGCCGCCGCGGCGCAGTGCCTCGTCGCCCAGCCGTCGTTGTCGCAGTCGGTCCGCAACCTCGAGCGCGAGCTCGGGGTGGAGCTGTTCCAACGGATCGGACGTCGCGTCGTGCTGACCGCGTCGGGCTCAGCGTTCGCCGAGGCGGCGAGGTTGGCGCTGCGTGCCGTGGACAACGTCCGCATCGAGGTCGATGCCGTCCGTGGCTTGATGGCAGGCACGCTCGATCTCGTCGCGCTGCCGACCCTCGCGTCGGATCCCGTCACCCCACTGGTGGGAGCGTTCCGCGTCGCGCATCCGAACGTCACCGTGCGGCTGGCCCATCCCGACGGGACCGACGACCTGATGCGATCCGTCGCCGGCGGGGAGAGCGAGCTGGGCATCACGGTGATCTCTCCGATGGCACGGTCCGCGTCGTCCGATGGTCGTCATCCGCTGGTGTCGCACGCGCTGGGCCGACAGGAGATCGTGGCCGTCCTGCCGCCCGGGTCGTCGCGGCGCTCCGCTTTGCCGGCGCGGGCGCTCGCCGCCTTGCCGCTCGTCACCAACCCGGTCGGCACCTCCACCAGGACGCTGCTCGACTCCCTGCTCGCCGCGGCGGGCGCCGTCGCCCAGATCGCCGTCGAGACCGATCAGCGCGAGGCGATCATCCCGCTCGTCGTCGCCGGGGCCGGCGCCGCGCTCTTGCCGCGCTCGATGGCCACGACCGCCGCGTTGCACGGGGCGGTGGTCGTCGCGCTGGAACCACGACTGTGGCGCGAGCTTGTCCTCGTCCACCGCGACGGCGTGCTCTCACCGGCGGCGCGGGCGTTCGTCGACATCGCCCTCGTCGGCTGACGTCGTCGACCTGGGGCGGCGTCGGTCAGTGCTGGTGGCCGTGGCCGCCGACGGCGGCGCTGCTGGGCATCTCATCGATCGCGCACCATGGCCCGCCGTCCGAGCACGATTCGCACTCGAGCTCCAGCGTGATGTGCGAGATCGCGTACTGCGGCCCGATCGTGGCCTTCACCGCGTTGCCGACGAGCTGGGCCTCCTCGAGCGACGGGTGGCCGGCGAGCACCACGTGCGCGGACAGCGCGCGCACCTCACTCGACAGGCTCCACACGTGCAGGTCGTGGGCCTGCTCGACGCCGGCGACCGCGACGATCGACGCGGAGAGCTCGGCGACGTCGATCCCGTCGGGTGTCGATTCGAGCAGCACGTCCGTGGCCTGGCGGAGCAGCTTCCACGCCTGCCAGGCGATCAGCAGCCCGAGGGCCAGTGAAACGACCGGATCGAGCCAGTACGCCCCGCCCGTGACGAGGATGATGGTGCCGGCCATCGCCACGCCCACCGACGCCGCAGTGTCGCCGATGAGGTGCAGCATCGCCGAGCGCATGTTCAGGTCGTGGCCTTGACCCGCCGAGTGGCCGTGGCCGGCATGGCTCTCACGGACGGCGAGTGCCCCGATCAGGTTGGCGACAGCGGCGACGGCGGCGACGATCACGATGATGCCACCGCGCACCGGTTCGGGATGGGCCAGCCGGCTGACGGCTTCGTAGACGATCCACACCGTGACGACGAGGATGCTGGCCGCATTGCCGAGTGCGGCCAGGATCGTGGCCCGGTGGTAGCCGAACGAGCGCTGGCCGGTGGGCCGGCGCCGTGCCCAGCGCACCGCGATCAAAGAGGCCAGCACGGCAGCCACATCGGTGAGGTTGTGGCCGGCATCGGCGATGAGTCCCAGGGACGAGGCGATGATCCCGAACACGATCTGGGCGACGACGATGACGAGGTTGAGCCCGAGCGCGATCGCCAGCCGGCGCTCGCGCCGGGAGCTGATCATCTCGGTCGGATGCTCGTGATCGTGTGCCGTGTCCGTGGCTGCAGTGTACCGACGCGACTGTCCGGCCCGGGTTGGACCCGAGCCGGACAGCAAGCGGTGCACGGTGTCAGTCGCCGGCGACGACGCCCTCGAACATCGACTCGTCGAAGAGCGCTTCGTCGTCGAGGTCGATCGTCGAGACGGCGGCGACGCGGTGCTTCGGGGCCCAGAGGAACACCGTCGTCGCTCCGACGGCAGCCATCGCCGCGCCGACCCAGAGCGACTGCACCCAGCCGCTGACGAAGGCGTTCTGTGCGGCGTGCAGCACCCGCGGACCGTCGGCGCCGAGCTGGCCGGCGACGGTGTAGGCGCCGCCGATGCCCTCCTTGACGACGTTGGCGGCGTCGGCCGGCAGTGTCGTCGTGGCCGAGGCCACACTCGACCGGTAGCCACTGTTCAGCACCGAGCCGAGCAGTGCGATGCCGACCGCGCCGCCGATCTCCCGGACGGTGTCGTTCAATGCCGAGGCCACACCCTGCTTGTCCTCGGGCAGCGAGCTGGTGATCGCCGTGGTGCCGGGGGTCATCGAGAGGCCCATCCCGATGCCGACCAGGACCAGGCCGGGCAGCACGGAGAGGTAGCCGCCGTCGATGCTGCCGAACAGGGCGATGAAGGCCAGGCCGCCGGCGACGAACAACGAGCCCGCCGTGAGCAGCGCTCGGACGCCGTACTTGTCGGCGAGCCGAGGTGAGATGGTCGACAGCGGCATCATCACGGCCGCCATCGGCAGGAGGCTGACTGCGCCCCGCACGGCGGAGAAGCCGAGCACCGCCTGCAGGAACTGGACGATGACCAAGAACAGCGCGGACATGA
>JAOBWQ010000671.1 GCA_025463425.1 Ilumatobacteraceae bacterium
GTCAGGGGGCGAACGAACCGTTGACGTCGGCAACGAGCTGGGTCGGCTGCGAGGCGAAGATGCAGACCGTGCCGTCACCGGCCAGCGCGACGACCGCCGCGTTGGCCACGGTCTGCCCGGGTGCGAAGTTGACGTTGGACGCCAGCGGACGGGTCGCGCCGCACGGGTAGACGGTGAGGAACCCGGCTGCCTGCGGGTCGGTGACCGTCACGTTGAGCACGACAGCCGTTGCTCCTGCGGCAACTCCGCCCCGACCGCGAACCGGCACCGTGGTGACGCTGGTGGTCGCGACGGGGCCGCCACCGGAACCGACACCATCCGTCGTCGGGAAACCGATGCGGGTGTCGAGCACTCGCGCAGGCAGGAGGGCCGTGTACTTCGTGGAGGCCGGGAAGTAGCCATCGACATCCACGACGAGCTGCGTCGCGATCTGGTTGTAGATGCAAATACTTCCGTCGGTGCCGATCTTGGTGACCGTCAGGTTCGGAACGGTGCCGTCCGTCGGCACGTTGATGTTCGACGCCGTGGGCGGCTGAGACCCGCACGGGTAGACCGTGATGTACCCGGGTCCGGCGGCCTCCGTGGCGGTGACGTTCAACACCACCGAGCCGGCGTTGGCCGGAACGCCAGCACGCCCGGCCACTTTGACGACGGTGACCGAGGCATCTGGGCGCAGTCCGGCACCCTGTCCCACGCCGTCGGATGTCGGCTGTCCGGCGCGGGTGTCCAGCACGCGGAACGGGTTGATCGCGCTCAGGCTGCTCCAGAACGGGAACGCGCCGCCGACATCGACCACCAGGTCCGTGGTGACCGAGGCGAAGATGCAGACGTTGCCGCCGGCGCCGATCTTGGTGATCACTGCGTTCGACACGATCGATCCGGCCGGGTAGTTGAGGCTGGACGCTGTCGGCTGGGTCGATCCACAGGGGAAGACCGTGAGGAACCCGGTGCCGACGCTGCCGACGGAGGTGACGTTCAGCGAGGCGGACGCAGCATCGGCGGCAACGCCACCGCGTCCTTGGACCCGCAGCTGCAGCGTGGCGCCACCCTGGATCGGCCCGCCGCCGACGAACAGCCCGTCACCCGTGGGCCCGCCGGCTCGCGTGTCGGCGAGACGGAACGGCGTGAGCGGGATGAAGTCGTGATCGGTGGCGACGGACCGCGCCGACACGATGACCGCGAAGGAGGTCGTCGCCGTGCCCGCGCCGTTGGTGGCGGTACACGTCACGGTCGTTGTGCCGACCGAGAAGGTCGACCCGGAGGCCGGCGCGCAGGTGACCGGCACCGAGCTGCCGTTGGAGGTGGCAACCGGGGACGGGAAGCTGACCGCGACGTTGCTGCCGTTCGGCGCGGTGGCCGTGACGTCGGCCAGCTTGGCGGTGAACACGGGGGCCGCCGAGGAGTACAGGATCTTGTGGACCTTGCTGTCGCTGTTCGTGACGTAGTACAGCGGCGTCGTCGATCCCTGGGTCACGAAGGCCATGTCGACGATCACGCCCGATGTGGTCGCGAATGGCGTGTTGTAGTCCACCACTCCGGCCGCGGTGCGCTGCCAGATCTTGCCGCACCCGCCGTCGCCGAACAGGTAGGAGTCGTCGTACTGCGCCGGCCACAGGCCATTGGGCACGAACGCACCGGCGGTGATGTACGTGCAACCGATGCTGTGGTTGTAGGCCGTCAGCGGATCGGTGTACCCGGCGGGCGTCGGGGTGCAGTTCGTGCTCACTCCGTTCTGGCAGAAGCCCTCGCGGATGTCCCATCCGTAGTCGAGGCCCTTGCCGCCCTTGTCGACCTCTTCCCACGTGCTCTGCCCGACGTCGTTGATGAACATCGTCGCGTTGCCGTCGTTCGGGTCGAACGCGAACCGGTATGGGTTGCGCAAGCCGTAGGCGTAGATCTGGGTGCACTTGTCGACGTTGATCGTGGTGCTGAGGCCGGTGTTCCAGCACGACTTCGCGCCGGCGACGCCGACGAAGGGGTTGTCGGGCGGCACGGAGTCCGGCGTCTTACCGATCCGCATGATCTTGCCGTTGAGCAGGCTGAGATCGTGGGCGGCCGACGGACCCGACCCACGCGGGTTGCTGCCACCGTCGCCGACGGACACGTACAGATATCCGTCGGCACCGAAGTGCAGATCGCCACCGTTGTGGTTGCCGGCCGGGATGTACATCTTGTCGAGGAGGACGAGTTCCGACGCGGGGTCGACGGTGTTGCCGGTCATCGTGAACCGGCTGACCCGGTTCATCGCCCCACCATTGGCGTTGCAGCTGCCGCCGAGCGGAAGCGTGTAGTAGACGTAGATGTATCCGTTGGTGGCGAAGCTCGGGTCGGCGACGGCGCCGAGCATGCCTTCCTCGGAGTTCGTGCACACCGTCAGCGACAGCGCATCGGCGGCGACGAGGGTGCCATCGGCGGCCAGGATGCGCAGCTTGCCGGCCTTCTCGGTGATCAGCGCGCGACCGTCGGCCATCGCGGTGATGCCGGTCGGTCCGGACAACGGGTTCGTCGGCGCGTCCGCCACGAGCGTGTCGCTGAAACCGGACGGCAACGCAGCGTGGGTGACCGGCACCGCGGTGTCGATCGCGATCGCCGCCGATGCAACCACCATCAACCCGGCACAGACGATTCGTCGCATGGCACTACCCCCTTCTCGTCGCCGTGCCCGGCACGGCCTCTCGCTAAACGTCGCGGATGTACAGCGCGTTGATCGGCCGACCCGCCGCGAGCGAATCTCCCCAACCCGGATCCTGCGGATGCGAGTAGTGCTCCTTGGCGAGCTGCTCGGCCTTGGCGACGTCGCCGAGCTCGATCGCGCGGTACATCTCCTCGTGCTCGTCGACGCTGGTCCGCCGCGCGGTCGGCTCGGCGAAGGAGCCGAGCTCGGCGTTGCGGCGGGCGAGTTGGTTGACGTGCGCGGTCCAGAGCGCCTCGAGCGCGCCGACCACTTGGATCATCGCTTCGTTGCCGCACGACTCGACGAGGTCGATGTGGAACTGGCGGGCCAGACCGGTGTACCGATCGCCGTCCTCGACCGCTGCCGCCGCCTGGTCCAGCGTCGCGCGGAGCCGGGGCAGCACCGTGTCGGCCCGATCCGCTCGCGCCGCGCACGCGGCGACGCACGCCGGCTCGAAGGCGATCAACCCGCGCAGCACGTCGCCGAGCTTGGCGCCGCGCGACTGCAGGACGAGGCCGAGCATGTACGCAGCCTTGTACGGCTGCGGGCGATGCACGACGGCGCCGCCGACGTTGCCGCGCTGGACGGTGACGAGGCCTTCGGTCTCGAGGATCCGCAATGCCTCGCGTATCGGCGGCAGGCTGACGCCGAACTCGGCGAGCAGTTCGTCCTGCTTGGGCAGCATCGACCCGTCTTCCAGCGCACCGGACAGGATCCGGTCGCGAAGCGCCTCGGCGACCATCTCGGCGAGGCGCGGTTGACGGAGTTGACGGTTCAGCGGAGAGCGACCGTTCGCAGTCGACACAACCGTGTCACC
Organism: Ilumatobacteraceae bacterium; assembly: GCA_025463425.1. GTDB lineage: Bacteria > Actinomycetota > Acidimicrobiia > Acidimicrobiales > Ilumatobacteraceae > WLMZ01. The sequence continues at coordinate 3,492 of JAOBWQ010000671.1, forward strand.
GTCCCTTTCTGATGCTCAGCGGGTAGGCCTCGGCGACGTACCGGTGGCTACTCTAATCCCAA
>JAOBWQ010000674.1 GCA_025463425.1 Ilumatobacteraceae bacterium
CCGGCCGAACCAAACACATGGAGAACAACAGCGTGAACAGCTCTCGAAAGCGGTCGCTCGCCATCAGCGGCATCCTGACCCTCTCACTCCTTGCAGCAGCCTGCAGCAGTGACAGCAAGACCACCACGACATCGGCGGCTTCGACCACCGTTGCCACGACGGCGGCCTCCACCGCGACGTCCGCGGCTCCGGAGACGTCGGCAGTGGACACCACCGTCGCCGACTCCGGCGCAGCGACCACCGAGGCCCCCGCCACGAGTGACGCCACCGCCACGAGCACAGGCGACACCGTCACCGCCCCGAGCGTGGACTACTCGTCACTGTCGGGCACCCTCGCCGGATCGGGTTCCACCTTCCAGAAGGCCTTCCTCGACGAAGCCATCGCCAACCTCGCCGACGAGGCCCCCGGCCTCACCGTCTCCTACGGTGGCGGCGGTTCCGGCAAGGGTCGTACCGACCTGCAGACCAAGCTCGTCGACTACGCCGGCACCGACGGCACCGTCAAGCCCGAAGACGTCGCGCTGTACACGGGCGGCGCCTTCCTCTACTTCCCCACCGTCATCGCCCCGATCACGCTCTCGTACAACTTGAGCGGCGTCGATTCGCTGCAGCTGTCGCCGAAGACGATCGCCGGCATCTTCCAGGGGACGATCACCAAGTGGAGCGACGCGGCCATCGCCGCCGACAACCCGGACGCGACGCTGCCGGACACCGACATCGTCACCGTCCACCGCAGCGATGCATCGGGCACGACCCAGAACTTCACGACGTTCCTCGAGAAGGCGGTCGGCAAGGACTCCAGCGGTGAGTGGAAGCTCGGTGCGTTCCAGGACCCGACCGTGTGGCCGGCCGGTGGCCAGGCCGGTGACGGCAACGGCGGGGTGGCGCAGATCATCTCCACCACCGACGGCGCGATCGGCTACGTCGACCTCAGCGATGCCAAGTCCGCTGGGCTCGCCTTCGCTTCGGTCGAGAACAAGGCCGGCAAGTTCATCGAGCCCACGCTCGAGGCCACCTCGGCAGCCGCGGAGAACGCGACGATCAAGGACGACCTGACGTTCAACCTCGGCTGGTCCGACGGCGACGCTTCGTACCCGATCGCGGCGCAGACCTGGATCCTCGTCTACGAGAAGCAGGCCGATGCGGCGCACGCCGACAACCTCAAGGCGTTCCTCACCTACCTGCTGACCGAGGGCCAGACCCTGGCCCCGACGATCGACTACGCACCGCTGCCGACGTCGCTCGTGACGAAGGCTCTGGCGCAGATCGACAAGATCACGTCCTGATTCCCCCCGAACGACGAACCGGGCCCCGACATCGGGGCCCGGTTCTCGTCGTTCTGCGCACGATTTAGTCTGCAGTCGGGTACACCTCGGCGGCTCTGCCTCGACCGGAAAGCGTCACATGACACTCACGATCAACGATCTGAAATCGAAGAAGCAATACGCCGACAAGTCGTTCAGCGTGATCGTCCTCCTCGGCGGCACAACGATCCTGGTCATCCTCGCCGTCATCGCTTACACGATCACGAACCGCTCCACGGATGCGTTCAGGATCGCCGGCTTCAAGTTCTTCACCGGCCAGAAGTTCGTCCCCAACGGGACGCCGCCGGCGCTGGGCATCCTCAAGTACATCTTCGGGACCGCGCTGACCTCGCTGATCGCGATCGTGCTCGCCGTGCCGATCAGCCTCGGTCTGGCGCTCTACACGACGCAGGTCGCACCACAGTGGCTGAAGAAGCCACTCGTCGCGTTGACGGATCTCGTGGCCGTGGTGCCGTCGGTGGTGTTCGGCCTCTGGGGCATCATCTACCTCGCCCCGAAGATCACCACGCTCTACAAGCACATCAGCGATCTCTGCGACGGTGTGCCCGTGCTCGGCAGCATCTTCGGCAAGGTCGGCTCCGGGCGCTCCTTCATGACGGCCGGTCTGATCCTGGCGGTGATGATCACGCCGATCATCACCTCGATCGCCCGCGAGGTCATCGAGACATGTCCGCAGACCGACCGCGACGGAGCGCTCGCGCTCGGTGCAACCCGCTGGGAGATGATCACCGGCGCGGTGATGCCGCACTCCATCGGCGGCATCGTCGGAGCCATCATGCTCGGCCTGGGCCGGGCGATGGGCGAGACCATCGCTGTCGCGCTGGTCATCGGTTCCTCGGCGGCCATCACATCGAACCTGTTCTCCTCCGGCGACTCCCTGCCGGCCGTCATCGCCCTGCAGTGGGGTGAGGCCAACGCAACGGCCAAGAGCGCACTCATCGCGATGGGCCTCACGCTGTTCGTGATGACCCTGGTCGTGAACTTCGCCGCCACTGCGATCGTCACCCGCTCGACGAAGAGGATGCAGGGCGCGGCATGACTTCGGTGATGGACCAGACGTCCTCTCCCGCACCGGTCCCGTCCAACGAACTGCTCGAGGACCTCGTCGGTGTCAGCGGTCGGCGCCGGACGAAGAACGCGGTGATGACGGGGCTGATGTTCGCCTCGGTCGCGATCATCGCGATCGTCCTCGGCTTCGTGCTCGTCACGGTGATCAGCAAGGGCTGGGGCATCGTCCACACCAAGTTCCCCCACTGGTTCACCGACGACATCCCGCCGACCGCGCGGCGCGTCGGCCCGGGCATGAAGGCGGCGATCGTGGGAACGATCGTCACCACGTTGACCGCCACCGTCATCGCCGTTCCGCTCGGCATCGCCGGCGCGGTGTACCTCAACGAATATGGCAAGCGCAACGTGTTCGCCCGTCTGCTGCGCTTCCTCACCGGGGTGATGGCGGGTGTGCCCTCGATCGTGATGGGCCTGTTCATCTACGTGTTCTGGGTCTTGCCTCGCCACCAGGAAGGACTGACCGGACTGGCCGGTGCGTTCGCGCTCGCCTGCTTGATGCTGCCGATCGTGGTTCGTGCCACGGAGGAGATGCTCAAGCTCGTGCCCCAGAACCTGCGCGACGCCAGCTACGCGCTCGGAGCCACGCGCAGCCGGACGACGCTCACCGTCGTGATCCCCAAGGCCTCGGCCGGGATCATCAGCGGCTGCCTCCTTGCCGTTGCCCGCGCATCCGGCGAGACCGCACCGCTGATCTTCACTGTCAGTGTCGGCGCGTCCGCCGTGCACAAGACCAACTGGAACGTCTTCAGCGGCCCCAACACGGCGCTCTCCTTGCAGATCTACGCGAACGCGAAGGAGACCCTGGCGTCGGCGCAGGATCGAGGCTGGGGTGCGGCGCTCACATTGATCGCGCTCGCATTCCTGTTTACGCTCGTTGCCAGAGTCATGTCAGCCCGGCTCTCGAAGAAGACCCAATGAGCCATCCAGCGCACGAGGAGCACCGGCGATGACGGAGACGTTGGCCATCCAGACCCCCCACGTCGGTCACGCCTCGGAGCCCAGCGCGGCATCGGGCTCCGCGCCCCAGCACAGCGTCGTCTTCGACGTGCGCGATCTCGTCGTCCACTACGGCGCCTTCACGGCGGTGCGCGAGGTCGACCTGAAGATCCATCCCAACGAGATCACTGCGTTCATCGGGCCGTCGGGGTGCGGCAAGAGCACCGTGCTGCGCTGCTTCAACCGGATGAACGACACGATCAAAGGCGCCCGGGTCGAGGGCACGGTCAACTACCGCGGTGTCGATCTCTACGGAGCGAACGTCTCGGCCACCCAGGTCCGCAAGCACGTCGGCATGGTGTTCCAGAAGCCGAACCCGGTCCCGAAGAGCATCTACGAGAACGTCGCCTACGGCCCTCGCCTGGCGGGCTTGCGCAACAAGGGTGAGCTCGACGCGATCGTCGAGGCGTCGCTCCGCGGCGCTGCGCTGTGGGACGACGTCAAGGACCGGCTGAAGTCGTCGGCGCTCGGCCTCTCCGGCGGCCAGCAGCAGCGACTCTGCATCGGCCGCGCTCTCGCTGTGCAGCCCGACGTGATCCTGATGGACGAGCCCTGCTCGGCGCTGGACCCGATCGCCACGGCGCGCATCGAGGACCTGATGCAGGAGCTGAAGGCCAAGAACACGATCATCATCGTGACCCACAGCATGCAGCAGGCCGCACGAGTCAGCGACCGCACCGCGTTCTTCACCACCGAGGTCAACGAGGCCAACGACCGTCGCACCGGCGTGCTGGTGGAGTACGACCGGACCGACCGGATGTTCGCCAACCCCTCCGACGCCCGCACCGAGGCTTACGTCACCGGCCGCTTCGGCTGACACTTGCCGGCGGCCGGCGGCCGCGGTTCGGGGCCGTCAAACCGGTTTGGGGTCAGCCCTTGGACTGGGCGGCAACCGCTGCGACGGCGGCGCGAGGGTTGCGCATCGGATCCCACGGATCCTCCAACGCGGCCTCGAACAGGCGCATCGCGACCATCTTGTCGTCCTCGGACAGCTCCGAGTTGGAGATCACATCGAGCGATGGCTTGAGCTCCGTACGCACCCGCAGCAGGTCTGCAGCCAGCTGCTTCAGCGGGGTGTCCTCGGGCGGTGCGACTTTGACTCGGGCTGTTGCCATGGTGCAGCGTACCGAGATCGGTGGGCGGAACGGGCCACGAGGGCTCAGCGCCGTTGCTTGGCGGTCACCCAGTGATACATCCGCTCCTGGCTGTGCGGCTCGAAGGCATCGAGCGGCCCGACCCGCAGCCAGGTGTTGTCGGGTTGCAGATCGAACGCGACGATGTCGTCGGCGAGCTGGAACTCGAGCACCTGATCGAGCCACGCCTGGTGCTTCGGATGGGCGACGGGCACCAGGGTCTCGACCCGGCGATCGAGGTTGCGGGGCATGAGATCCGCTGAACCGATCAGGAAGTGCGGCGTCGACGGGTGGCCCCCGCCGATCTCTGCGCCGTTGGCGAACCGGTAGATGCGCGAGTGCTCGAGGTAGCGGCCGAGCACGCTGCGGATGCGGATGTTCTCCGACAACCCCGGCACGCCGGCGCGGATGCAGCAGATGCCGCGGACGAGGAGGTCGATGCTCACGCCGGCGGCGCTGGCGGCGTAGAGCGACTCGATGATCTCCGGGTCACCGATCGAGTTGGTCTTGATCGTGATCCCGCCGTTCGCGCCGTGCTTGGCTTCGTTGGCGATCAGGGCCAGCAACCTGGTGCGCAGATGATGCGGAGCGACGACGAGCGACTTGTACTCGTTGTCCCTGCTGTAGCCGGTGAGGTGGTTGAACAGCTGGGTCGCGTCCTCACCGATCGCCGGGTCGCAGGTGATGTAGCCGAGGTCCTCGTACAAGCGCGCGGTGCGCGAGTTGTAGTTGCCGGTGCCGAGGTGCACGTACCGGCGCAGGCCGTCGCTGTCCGAGCGGACCACGAGGACGCACTTGGCGTGGGTCTTCAGCCCGACCAGGCCGTACACGACGTGCACACCGGCGCGCTCCAACGTCTTCGCCCACGTCACGTTGGTGGCCTCGTCGAAGCGTGCCTTCAGCTCGACCAGCACCGCGACCTGCACGCCACGTTCGGCAGCGCGGATCAGGCTGCGCGCGATCGGGCTGTCGCCCGAGGTGCGGTAGAGCGTCATCTTGATCGACTGCACCCGCGGGTCCGAGGCCGCCTCGGAGAGGAACGCCTCGGCCGAGCTGGCGAACGATTCGTACGGATGGTGCACGAGCAGGGCGCGCTCACGGATCACCGAGAACAGGCTGCGGTCGGCTTCCTCGGCGGTGAGGATGCGGCCTGCGGTCACCGGCGGCCACTGGGTGTCCTTCAGCGCCGGGCGGTCCAGCGCGTTCAACGCGAAGAGGCACGTCAGATCGAGCAACTCGTGGTGCGAGGTCACTGCGTCGGGCTCCAGCTCGAGCTCGCGCATCAGCAGCTCGAGCATCTCCTGGCTCATCGACGCATCGACTTCGAGACGGACCGCCTTGCCGAACCGGCGACGTCGCAGCTCGAGCTCCACCGCAGCGAGCAGATCGTCGGCGTCTTCGTCCTCGACGCTGAGGTCGGCGT
>JAOBWQ010000677.1 GCA_025463425.1 Ilumatobacteraceae bacterium
TCCAGTTCGTCCTCGTCCAATGCGGCCAGCGGCAGGTCGCCCCGGAGGAACACGGCGTCCTCGATGCCGATCGCGAAGTGCAGACCGATCAGCGACTCGTTGCGGCGCAACAGGTTCTCGTACACGAGCCCGGCGTTCTCCTCGGGCGCCGGCATCACGTACGCCTCGTAGCGCAGGGTGCGCTGGCCGAGCGTCAGCCAGACGGTGATGAACTCCTTCTCCTCACCGCACATCCGCACGTACCAGCGCGATTCGCCGCCGGCCGCGCTGACCTCGGCGCGATCGATCGCGGCGATGACCGGGTTGCCGTCGGCGAAGGCGGCGAGCCAGAGGTCGATCCGCTGGGCGAAGTCCGCGACCTCGTGCGGGGCGTAGAGATCGCTCACGTGCAGGCGATGAGCTCGTGGACCGCGAGGTCCGCGTACACCCGCCGCAGCCGAGCAGCGGCGAAGCTCCACGTGTACCGACGAGCGCGATCGGCAGCGCGAACGCTCATCGAGGCCGCGAGGTCGGGGTTGTCCAGGATCGAGCGGATGCGCTCCGCGAACCTCGACGGGTCGCGACCGCTGACGAGGTAGCCGGTGAGGCCGTCGTCGACCAGGGTCAGCAGACCGCCGACGGCGCTGGCCACCACCGGGATCCCGCACGCCGCAGCTTCGAGCGCGACCAACCCGAAGCTCTCGCTGCGGCTCGGGACCACGACGACATCGGCGGCGCGGTAGTAGGTGGACAGGATGTGATGGGGCTGGGGCTCGACGAACCGGACCTGGTCGCGCACGCCGAGCTCGTCGATCAGCGCCATCACCCGACCGACTTCGGCGCTGCCCTCGAGTCCGCTCGCGCCACCGACCACGAGCAGCAACGCATCCGGCCGACGGAGCTCGGCCAACGCACGCACCGCGACGTCGACGCCCTTCAACGGCTGGATCCGCCCGACGAACAGCAGCACCGGCCCGCTCGGCAGTGCGAGCGCATGGCGAGCACCGCGCTTGTCGCCGGGCGCGAAGAACGCGTGCTCGACTCCGGGAGCGACGATCTCGATCCGGCCGCGCGGGTCCCCGTAGAGCCGCCGGAACTGGCTCTCCTCCTCGGTGCAGCTGACGCAGATCGCGTCGGCGCAGTTGATGATCTCGGCCTCGGCCCGGTCGCGCCACTCCGGCTCCGGATCGCCACCCTCGGCCTTGACCCGGGCGAGGGTGTGGAACGTGCTGACGAAGGGCAGCTCCAGCTCGTGCTTGACCCGGTGGGCCACCAGGCCGCTGAGCCAGTAGTTGGCGTGCACGACATCGGCACCGGGGCCGTTCTCGAGGTGCTTGATGACTTCGTCACCGAACTGCTCGACCACCATCGGGAGGTCTTCTTTGGCGAGGTCGAACGGGCCGGCCGGGAGGTGCACCACCCGGTGGCCTGGCTCGACCTGGACGACCTCGGGCAGCCCGGGGCGCGACGCACGCGTGTAAGTCGTGCAATCGACACCTGCCTGTGCCAGCGCCGACACCAGCTCGCGCACGTACACGTTCATCCCGCCACTGTCCCCCGAGCCCGGCTGGGCCAGCGGTGAGGTGTGGAGTGAAAGGACAGCAACCCGTTGCACGATGGACGCAAACCCTACCCAACGGGTCGGCAATGCAGACCCACCGGGTCAGAGGTGCGTGGCGACGAAGCTCTCGTAGACGTTCAGCAGTGCTTGCTTCTGCTCCGGGGACAGCAGCGTGTCGCTGCCGATCGCCTCACGGACGCCGATCGCGGCCGTGGACTCGTCCGGCAGGATGCCGGCGCGGACGTAGAGCGTCTCGACCGAGATCTTCAGGGCTTTGGCGATCTGTTGGAGGATCTCCGCCGACGGCCGACGCAGACCACGTTCGATCTGGGACAGGTAGGGGTTGGAGACGTTGGCCACCTCGGCCAGGCGACGCATCGACATGCTGGCGACCTCGCGCTGGTTGCGGATGAAGTCGCCGACATCGGCCAGCCGTTCAGCCAGGCGTTCCTCGATCTCGCTGCGCAGCTCGGCCGAGGTCACGTCGGATGGCTTCACTCCTCGGCCAGGAGACCGTCGACGCTGGCCTCACCGTCGCGGTAGCGGCGGACGAGTTCGGCGCTCAGTGCGTCGAGCCGGCCGAACAGCTCGCGCCGCTCGTGCGACCGGGCGTGCTCGAAGCCGTCGAGCGCGGTGGCCAGCGCGGTGAGCTCGTCGTCGGTCAGCTTCTCGACGTGGTTCGCGCCGAGCCCGCTGCAGAGGTCGTCGAGCTCGACGGCCAACGGGTGCTCGCTGGCGTCGTCGGTGGGCCGTGGCGGTCGGGCCAAGCCCTCGCCGCCGCCGGTGAGGTGCTGGCTGAGGATGACCGGCAGATCCTCGGTGACGTTCATCTCGTGCCCCGTGACCCGCTGCCGACGCTCGGCGGTGACGAGGTCGAGGCGGGCCTGGACGAGCCGCCGGACGTAGCTGATCGCGTCGTCCTCGTGCTGGAGCTGGGCGCGCAACGAGCGCAGCTCGTCGAGGGAGAGCTCCGACGGATCGATTGTTCCTGTGTTGTCCATAGCGCTCCTCAGCATGCTCCGCCCGAGACCGGTGGCAGCACAGCCACCTCGTCCCGAGCTGTCAGAACGGTGTCGGACGTGGCCGACTCTCCATTGACCCAGATCCGACACGACGGAAGGACCTCGCGGAACCGGTCGCCGTAGCGCTGGCCGGCGACGGCCAACAGCTCGCCGACGGATCCTGCTGCGACGTCGTCGCGCCCGGTACCCGCCGCTTCACGAGCCGAGGCGAACAGCCGGAGAATAGCCACTCCCAGATCGTACCGGTGGCGCTACCCTCGCCGTGGATGCCTCCGCCGTCTCGTCTCGCCTCACCCCGCCCGAAACGCGACGGTGCG
>JAOBWQ010000678.1 GCA_025463425.1 Ilumatobacteraceae bacterium
CTGTTGCTACGGATGAGCGAGGACGCCTTCGCGGATGTCGTCGACGCCAACCTCACCGCCGCCTATCGAGTGGCCAAGCGCGCCGCCCAGGGCATGGTCCGCGCCCGCGCCGGTCGGATGATCTTCATGTCGTCGGTGGTCGGACTGCTCGGCTCGGCCGGGCAGGCGAACTACGCCGCCAGCAAGGCCGGTCTCGTCGGCCTGGCCCGCTCGCTGGCGCGCGAGCTCGGCTCGCGCAGCATCACCGTCAACGTCGTCGCTCCCGGACCGGTCGCCACCGACATGACCGCAGCGCTCAGCGAGAAGCGTCTCGAGGAGCTCACTGCGGCCGTGCCGCTCGGGCGAATGGCCACACCAGAAGAGATCGCCGGCGTCGTCGCGTTCTTGGCCTCCGACGACGCCGCCTACATCACCGGCGCTGTCATCCCCGTCGACGGCGGCCTCGGCATGGGGCACTAGGCGACACCCGCTCCGACGCGCCAGAATCTCATCCTGCAGTTCGCTGCGCCCTCTCGACAACACTTCTCACCAAGCCATCTCAACAAGACAATGGAGAATCCAGTGGATCAGGAAAAGTTCGATCGATTCAAGAAGTGCGCCGTCGATGTTCTGTCGGTGTCGCCCGAGCAGGTCGTGCCCGAAGCCAAGTTCGCCGACGATCTCGACGCTGACAGCCTCGACCTGGTCGAGCTGGTCATGGCGCTCGAAGAGGAGTTCGGCGTCGAAGTTCCCGAAGAGGAGCTGGAAGGCATCGACACCGTCGGCCAGGCCTACGACCTGGTCGTCGGCAAGCTCTGATGCAGGGCCTCGGGCGGCGCGTCGCGATCACCGGCTTCGGTGTGGTCGCGCCGTGCGGCCTCGGCAAGGACGCCTACTGGCAGGGTCTGCTCGGTCCCGGGATCACCGGGACCAAGAACAACCGCATCGCTGACTGGGATCCGCTGCCGTACTACGACAGCCCCAAGGACGCCCGCCGCGCCGACAAGGTCGAGCAGTTCGCGATCGCTTCGGCGATCGAGGCCTTCGAGCACGCCGGGCGCCCCGATGTCGACCCGCGGCGGTTCGGCATCATCTACGGCACCGGCATCGGGGGTCTGCAGACCCTCGAAGACCAGGTCGAGATCCGGCTCGAGAAGGGTGAGCGACGCGTCTCACCCTTCCTCGTGCCGATGATGATGGGCAACGCCTCGGGCGCGGCGATCTCGATGCGGTACGGGCTCCAGGGCCCGAACGAGACGATCTGCACCGCCTGCGCTGCGGCCACGCACGCGATCGGCAACGCGGCCCGGCTCATCGCCTGGAACCGCTGCGACGCGGTGGTCACGGGCGGCGCCGAGTCGGCCGGCACGCCGTCGGCGATGGCCGGTTTCAACAACATGACCGCATTGTCGACCGTCGGAGCCAGTCGGCCGTTCGACGCCGATCGAGACGGCTTCGTGATGGGCGAAGGCGCGGCGACGTTCATCCTCGAGGCCTGGGACGTCGCTGTCGCGCGTGGAGCGACGATCTACGGCGAGGTGCTCGGCGCAGCCAGCACTGCCGACGCTCACCACATCACCGCGCCCTCACCCGGTGGCGTGGGGGCGATCCACTGCATGGAGCTGGCCCTCGCCGACGCCGAACTGCAGCCCGGCGACATCCTCCAGATCAACGCCCATGGCACGTCCACGCCGCTGAACGACGAAGCCGAGGCCCAGGCCGTGTCGGCCGTCTTCGGTGACGACCCGCCGCCCATGACCAGCGGCAAGGGTGTGACGGGACATGCGCTCGGTGCGGCCGGAGCGCTCGAGGCGGCCGCCGTGCTGCTGTCGATGCAGAAGCGGCTGATCCCGCCGACCGCGGGCACCAAGGTGTTGTCGCCGGACATGCGCATCGACCTCGTCATCGGCGAGCCACGTCCGTGGGAACCCGGTCCGACGATCTCGAACAACTTCGGTTTCGGCGGCCACAACGGCTCCGTGATCATCGGCCCCGGCCACTAACTCACACCCCCCAGGTCCGCGCACGTTTTCGACCCCTGTGGGGCGAGTTTTCCTGCAAACTTCTGCAAGCGCGCCAGGTGTGGCGCCGCGCTTGCAATTGTGTGCAGTGTTTTCGACCTCGTGGGGGTTGAAAACGTGCGCGGAACTGGGGGTGTCAGGCGTCGACGAGGACGAACATCAGGTCGCACTCGCACGCCACCGCCCCGTCGAGGAGGGCCTTGCCGCTGCCCTTGCCGGCGCGGGCCGACATGCGACCGAGCTCGACGGTGAGCTCGAGCGTGTCGCCCGGGACGACCTGCCGGCGGAACCTCGCGCCATCCAGACCGCCGAACAGTGGCAGCTTGCCGGCGAACCGCGGGTCGGTCAGCACGGCGATCGCGCCGACCTGGGCGATGGCTTCGCACATCAGCACACCCGGCAGCGTCGGACGCCCCGGGAAGTGGCCGGCGAAGAAGAACTCGTCGCCGGTGAGGTGCCACCGACCGGACGCGCTGATCCCGGGCTCGAGCGCGATCAACTCGTCGACGAACAGGAACGGTGCGCGGTGGGCGATGACGTCTTCGGGACGCGGAAGAGCAGTCACTTGCCGAGGGCTTCGAGCAGCTTGACGGGGGTGTCCTTCGGGCTGATCTTGTACCAGGCCTGCTCGATCTTGCCCTTCGCGTCGATGAGGAACGCAGACCGGACGATGCCCATGTACCGCTTGCCGTAATTGACCTTCTCCTGCCACACGTCGTAGGCGTCGGCGAGGGCGTGCTCGGTGTCGGCCAGCAAGGGGTACGGCAACTCGTACTTGTCGGCGAACTTCTTCTGCGCTGCCGGCTTGTCCGGGCTGACACCGACGATCTTGGTGTCGCCGACCTGGCCGACGATGTCGCGCAGCGCGCACGCCTGCTGCGTGCAACCGGGTGTCGAGGCCTTGGGATAGAAGAAGACAAGCGTCTTGTGGCCCTTTAACGAGGCCCACGAGAAGGGCTCGCCGGCCTGGTCGAGCACGTCGGCGGTGGGGGCTGTGTCACCTGTGGAGAGCATGCGTCCGACCCTAGCGCGACCGCCTCATCACCCTTCGGGCCTCACCACGCTCTGCGCCGACGTGGGCGGGCGTGGGCGTGGTAGTGGTCGGGGATGTTGCGCATGTTGTCGTCGATGTAGTGCCCGTCGGCGAACCGCTCGTCGCCGTGAGCGGCGACGACCTCGAGCAACCGGGCGTGGAGGCGCTCTTTGACCTCGTCAGGAGGAGCATTGTCGTGCACCTTCCACACCACCATCGGGACGTCACAGAACTCGCACTCGGCCACCCAGCAGATGTCGTCCTCGTAGAACCACGGCGTGATCCGCGCCGCCTCGCACAGATCGCACTGCACCTTCCCACCCGGCACGGGCGCGCTCACGGTGTCAGAAGGTGATCGCGGCGCGCACTTCGGCCACGTAGTCGCCGACCGCTTCGGGGCCGTGGTCCATCAACCGTTTGACGACGCTGGCGCCCTGGATGACGCCGTCGGCGATGAGGCAGGCTTCGCGTGCCTGCTCGGCGTTGGAGACGCCGACGCCGACCAGCACAGGAACGTCGGTGATCGCCTTGAGCCGGCCGGCCAACGACGTGGCCGAGGCGGCGAGCGACGTGCGCTCCCCCGTCACGCCGAGCAGGCCGACGGAGTACACGAAGCCGCGGGCCCTCGCAGCAATGCGAGGCAGGCGTTCGTCCGGTGCGGTGGGCGCAGCCAGCATGACGGTCTCGATCCCTTCGGCGTCGGCGGCGGTGCACCACGGACCGGATTCCTCCAGCGGAAGGTCGGGCACGATCGCGGCGACGATGCCCGCTGCGTCGAGCAGGTGCGCAAAACGTTCGTGCCCGGCGTGGTGGATCGTGTTGTAGTAGCACATCACCGCGAGTGGGATCTCGACGTCGAGCTCGCGCACCTGGTCGAAGATGATGTTGATGTTGATCCCGGCGTCGAGGGCGCGCTGCGACGCCTCCTGGATGACCGGCCCGTCCATCACCGGATCCGAGAACGGCAGTCCGATCTCGATCGCGTCGGCGCCGTTGTCGGCAGCCGCGCGGATGGCCTGCTGCCAGCCCTCGAGACCCCCGGTGACGTACGGCACGAGCAGCTTCCGACCGGCAGCGCGCTTCGCGCGGAACTGGGTCTCCATCGTCCCGAAGTCCGTGCTGGTGGGCGTCGACGCGCTCATCCGAGGATCTCCATCATCTGCTCGACGTCCTTGTCGCCTCGGCCGGACAGGTTCATCAGCACGACCTGGCCCTGCATCGTCGGTGCCTCGCGGACGATCCAGGCGAGCGCGTGTGCGGACTCCAGTGCAGGGATGATGCCCTCCGAGCGGGCCATCATCTTGAACGCCTCGATCACCTCGGCGTCCGTGACGGCTGGGTACTCGGCCCGACCGATCGAGGACAGGTACGAGTGCTCCGGTCCCACGCCCGGGTAGTCCAGGCCGGCCGAGATCGACTGCGCCTCCTGGACCTGGCCGTACTCGTCCTGCATCAGGTAGCTGCGCATCCCGTGCACGACGCCGGGCACGCCTCGGCCGACCGCTGCTCCCCCGGCCGGCTCGACGCCGATCAGCCTGGCCGTGGTGTCGACGAAACCGCTGAAGATGCCGATCGCGTTGGAGCCGCCGCCGACACACGCGACGACGACGTCGGGAGGGCCGTCGAGCAGCGCGTTGCACTGCGCGAACGCCTCCTTGCCGACGACTCGGTGGAACTCGCGCACCATCCACGGGTACGGATGGGGGCCCATCACCGAGCCGAGGCAGTAGTGGGTCTCGCCGACGTTGGCGACCCAGTCGCGCATGGCTTCGTTGACCGCGTCCTTCAGCGTGCGGCTGCCGCTCTGAACGGCTTCGACCTCGGAGCCGAGCAGCTTCATCCGGAACACGTTGAGTGCTTGTCGTTCCACGTCGACAGCGCCCATGTAGACCTTGCACGACATGCCCATCAGCGCCGCTGCAGTCGCGCTGGCGACGCCGTGCTGGCCGGCACCTGTCTCGGCGACGAGTCGGGTCTTGCCCATCCGTTTGGCGAGCAAAGCCTGGCCGAGGACGTTGTTGATCTTGTGCGAGCCGGTGTGGTTGAGGTCCTCGCGCTTGAGCAGCAGGCGGATGCCGAGCTGTGCACCGAGGTTGTGGCACTCGGTGAGGATGCTCGGCCGGCCGGCGTAGTCGCGCAGCAGATCGTCGAGCTCGGTGACGAACGTGGGATCCGACCAGGCCTCGCGGAACGCGGCCTCGAGCTCTTGGCACGCGGGCACCAAGGTCTCGGGGACGTATCGCCCCCCGAACTCACCGAAGCGACCCTCCGCGGAGGGTTCGGCCATGATCGACACAATGGATCCTTTCAGGGGCTCCCGAAGGAGCTATTCGTCGTCTGCCCAGTCGTAGGGCATTTCGTCGGGCCCCACATACTGCACGGGCGCTGCCTCGCGGGCGCGTTCGATGAACGCCTTCACCTTCAGCGCGTCCTTCTTGCCCGGAGACTTCTCGACCCCGGTCGACACGTCGACCCCCCACGGCTGCACCTGGCGCACGGCCGCGCCGACGTTGTCCGGCGTGAGCCCACCGGCGAGGATCAGGCGGAGACCGCCCGGCACCTCGTCGACCAGCGACCAGTCGAACAGCGTGCCCGAGCCCGGTGTGGTGGCGTCGACGTGGATGAGGTCGGTGCCGAACTGGTCGGCACGCCGAGCATCAGGGCTGCCCGCGGCGACGGCCTTGATCACCCAACGGACCTGCTTGGCCACCGCCGCGACATCTTCCGGTGTCTCGTGCCCGTGGAGCTGGGCACCACGCACGCCGGAGCGGTTGACGATGTCGATGACACGCGCTGGCAGTTCGTCGCGGAACACCCCAACCGTGAGGATCTCGGGGGGAAGTCGGCGGGTGATGTCGTACACCTGCTGCGCGGCCACCTGCCGGGAGGACGGCGCGAAGACGAAGCCCACCGCGTCGGCGCCCATCGCGACCGCGAGGAGGGCGTCGTCCTCGTTGGTGATTCCGCAGATCTTGACGAACATCGCGTTGGCACGGTACCTCGCCGGGCGCCGGAAACGCTGGTTCATTTCAGCGTCGAACGGTCTCCCCGCGCAGCTCGCCGAGCAACCGAGCGGGGTCATCGGCTGTCACCAACGTCTCCCCGACGAGCACCGCGTGGTAGCCGGCCGCCTGGAGGTTGCGGGCGTCGGCGGCGTCACGGACTCCGCTCTCGGCGATCCTGACGACGTCCGCAGGAATTGCCCCGGCCATCCGCACCGCGCGCTCGTGGTCGACCTGGAACGTGACGAGGTCGCGCTGGTTGACGCCGACCATTCGTGCACCCGCGGCGAGCGCCGTTTCCAGTTCGGGCTCGTCGTGGATCTCGACGAGCACCTCTATGCCGATCGCATCCGCCAGCTCGTGCAGCTCGATCAACTCGGCCGGAGCGAGCGCTGCGGCGATGAGCAGGACGCAGTCGGCTCCCATCAGACGGGCATCGCAGACGTCGAGCGGGCCGACCGTGAAGTCCTTGCGCAGCACGGGCAGATCGACCGCAGCGCGTGCTGCCTGGAGGTCGGCCACGGAGCCGCCGAAGAACTCGACGTCGGTGAGCACGGACATCGCCGCTGCGCCGCCGGCTGCATAGCGCTGGGCCATCACCGCGGGGTCGAGCTCGAGGTTCAGCGCGCCCTTCGACGGCGAACGGCGCTTGATCTCGCTGATGACCGCGAGCTCGCCCTCGGCCGCCGCCCGGCGGAGCGAGCCGGCGAACGGACGGACGGGTGGCATCTGCCGGGCCTGGTCGACGAGGTCGGCCACCGAACGCGTCTCGGCCGCCGCGACCTCGCGATGGCGTTCGAGGATCCGGTCGAGGTAGGTCGCCATGCCCCAACGATACCCACGCGTCGGCACCGGCCGGGCGGGCGACACGCCTAGCCTGAACACGTGACCTACGGTCCTGATCCCACCGTCGAGGTGCCCCACCCGATCATTCGCATGGGATGGGAGCAGCTCACGTTCGTGCATTGGGCGTATGACCCGGCGGTCGTGCAGCGGCTGCTGCCGGAGGGCTTGCGTGCCCATCTGTTCGAGGATCGGGCGTGGGTCTCGCTGGTGCCGTTCCGGATGCGGGTCAGGTTTCCGCTGGTCGGCGTCGTTCCCTACTTCAACGTCTTCCCGGAGACGAACGTTCGCACCTACGTGACGGCCGAGGACGGCACCGAGGGCATCTGGTTCTTCAGCCTGGACGCTGCCCGCCTCGCCGCAGTCACCGCGGCGAGAGTCGGCTACCGGCTGCCCTACATGTGGTCGTCGATGTCGGTCGACGTCTCCGGCACCGGCGACGTCGGCGACACCGCGACCTACGACTGCGTGCGCCGGTTGCCGGGGCCGCGCGGCGCGAGCAGTCACGTGTCCGTGAGGATCGGCGAGCGCGCCGACGACGCACTACGAGAGCTCGATCACTTCCTGTCGGCGCGCTGGCGGCTGTACAGCCGGATGTTCGGTGCGGACTGGGGTGCTCGCGCCAACCACCCTCGCTGGCCGCTGCACACCGCCGAGCTCCTGCGCTACGACGACGAGTTGATCGTGGCCGCCGGATTTCCGCAGCCGACCGGCGAGCCGATCGTGCAGTACTCCCCCGGCGTCGAGGTCGCGGTCAGCATCCCCCGCCGCACACGCCCGAACGCGTGACGGCCACGAACGGATTCGCTACAGGCCCTTGCCGCCGAGCGGCTTCAGGACGGTGATCTCCGGGCGCCCGCCGGCGAGGTTGCGCAGCGATGCGCCGATGGCCTTGAACGCGTCGCTCGTGCCGTGCGCGACGAACGCGTCCTGATCGGTGTACAGCTCGTAGAACCAGACGACGTCCGGGTCCGTCGCGTCCTCGTGGAGGATGTACATCAGCGTGTCGGCCTCGCCCGCGGCGTTGTCGAGGGCGGCCTGCAGCCCAGCAACGAGCTCGTCACGCTTGCCCGGGTGGGCGGGGATCTTGGCGATGGCGGCGACCTTCGACATTGTTGTTTCCTCCGGTGTTGGGCAGCCGCGGCCGCCCGTCGATGATGCTGCACCGTACACAGACGATCCGGCGAACGACATGATCGAAGTGCAACGATGTAGACCGTGGTCAACGAACAAGTGCTCATCGTCATCGAAGACGATTCGAACATCGCCGACCTCCTCGACACGTACTTGCGTGCGGCAGGCTTCCGGGTGCTCCTCGCCGCCACCGGCGGGCGCGGGCTCGAGCTGATCAGCCAGCATGCACCCGTGCTCGCGATCCTGGACATCGGTCTGCCCGACATCGACGGGTTCGACGTGTGTCGCGCGATTCGCGAGGCCAGCACCATGCCGGTGCTGTTCCTGACGGCGCGCGACGGCGAGATCGATCGGGTCCTCGGCCTCGAACTGGGTGCCGACGATTACGTCACCAAGCCGTTCTCACCACGCGAGGTCGTTGCCCGGGTCAAGGCGATCCTGCGCCGTGGCCAGGCCACCGTCGCGGCGGACGCCACGGTGCTGACCGTCGGCGACGACTACGAGATCGACCTCCCCCGCCGCGAGGTGCGGGTCAAGGGCAACATCGTCGCTCTGGCAACCCGTGAGTTCGATCTCCTCGCCCACCTGACCCGCAACCAGGGCATCGCGCTGACCCGCCAGCAGTTGCTCGACGGTGTCTGGGGCGTCGACTGGTACGGCGACGATCGCACCGTCGACGTGCACGTCCGACAGCTGCGCAAGAAGCTCGGCGACGACCTGCCCCTCGCCACGGTGTGGGGCATCGGCTACCGGCTCGGCTAACACTTCGCTCACATGCCGCGGCCAGGCTGTCCCCCTCTATGACACCAGCTCCATGACCCAGGCTCCATGACACGCCGGCTGGCCATCGTGATCACGGCCGTGGTGGTCGCCACCCTCGTGATCGCGGGCTTGGGCACCGTCGTCGTCGGCAACCTCCGCGCCCGTCACACGACGCTGGTCGAAGTGCGCCGCCAAGCGACCGAGATCGCAGCCAACCTCGATCAGATCGTCGACTCGGCTGCCGACTCGACCAACCCCGCGGTCCTGCGGCGGACCCTGCGTCAGCTGAACATCTTCCGCAGGGCACTCGACCTCGACGGCATCGCGGTCCTCACGTCGAACGTGAACGACACCACCTTCAACGGTGCAGATCAGCTCCCCATCCAGATCGACATCTCGATCTTCTCGATCGAGCGCCTTCGCGCAGGCAACGAAGTATCGGGCAACCGCGGAAAGCTGGTGTTCGCTGCGGCTCCGGCGGTGCTGCCGAGCGGACGACTGGTCGTCGTGGTGCTCACCCGTCAGGCCGCGTCCGGTCTGGCGGCTGCCTGGGGAACGTTCTTCCTCGCCGCGCTCGCCACCCTCGCGCTCGGCATCGGCGCGGCGATCCTGCTGGGCCGCCGCCTGAGCCGACCGATCCGTGAGGCGAGTGCGGCGACCACGAGCATCGCCCGCGGGGAGCTGGGCACTCGGCTCACCGAGCCGCCCGCGCAGGATCATGACGACCTCGCCGAGCTGGCTCGTTCCGTCAACCGGATGGCGGTGGAGCTGGAGCGGGCGCGCGTGTTGGAGCAGCAGTTCCTGCTGTCTGTGTCGCACGATCTGCGCACGCCACTCACGTCGATACGCGGCTACGCGGAAGCGATCAGCGACGGCGCCGGCGATCCGCAACGATCGGCCGCGATCATCCGCAGCGAGGCTCGACGCCTGGAGCGACTGGTCGCCGATCTGCTCGATCTCGCCAAGCTGCGCGCGAAGAGCTTCTCGTTGCACGTCGAGCGGGTCGACCTGGTGGCCCTCGCTGCGGTCGCCGGCCAGGGCTTCGAACCGGACGCCGCAGAGCGCGGGCTGACGATCCACCACAGCGGTGGCGGGCAGCTCCCCGTGATGGCCGACCACGACCGGCTCGGCCAGGTCGCCGCCAACCTGATCGAGAACTCACTCAAGTACGCCCGCACGACGGTGACGATCACCGCGGCCCGCGATGATCTCTGGGCCGTGCTCGCGGTCGACGACGATGGCCCCGGCATTCCCGACGCCGACCTGCCCCACGTGTTCGACCGGCTCTACGTCGCCCGCTCGCAACCGACCCGCCACGAGAGCTCGAGCGGCCTCGGGCTGGCGATCGTGAAGGAGCTCGTCGAGGCAATGGGCGGTTCGGTGATCGCGACCAGGTCGCCGTCCGGCGGCGCACGCCTCGCGCTGCGCCTCCCCCTGGCGACCTGACGCCGGCCGCGCCGAACTGCTGTCCCGCGCGGGCCGGTCTGCGGCCCAAACCCTGCAAACAAGGGGGCGCTTCTGCGGCGTGGGTGTGCAACGCCCGAAAGGGCGATCAACGACGTTCGAGGACCCAGATCGCGATCTCGACCCGGTTGCGCAGGTGGAGCTTGGCCTGGACGCTGGCCAGGTGGGACTTCACCGTCGACAGCGAGATGTACAGCTCGTCGGCGATCTCCTGGTTGCCGAGACCACGCCCGACAGCGCGGGCGACGTCCAGCTCGCGGTCCGACAGCGGATGAGCCTGGTCGTCGCCGCGTCGGGTGACGAACCGGTCCAGATAGCGCACGGTGACGGCCGGTGCGATCAGCGCATCGCCTGCGGCCGCAGCACGGATCGCCTCGAGGAGCAGATGGGGACCGCCGTCTTTGAGGATGAAGCCCACCGCACCGTTGCGCAGTGCGGTCTCGACGTAGTCATCCGTGTCGAACGTGGTGGCGATCACCACGCGGCATGGTCGCCCGACATCCGGTCCGGCAAGCAGACGCGTCGCAGCCAGCCCGTCGAGCACGGGCATGCGGATGTCGAACAGGCACACGTCGGGTGACAGCCGTTGGGCCATGTCGATGGCGTCCCGGCCGTTGTCGGTCTCGCCGATGACCTCCATGTCGTCCTGGCTGTCGATGATCATCCGGAACCCGGCGCGCACCATGGCCTGGTCGTCGGCCAGCAGGACCGTGATCACGCGGCGATGACCGCGACCGGAAGGGCGATCCTGACCGTCCAACGGCCGAGCTCGGTGCCCGCCCGGAACGTGCCGCCCATCGCATCGACGCGTTCGCGCATTCCCGTGATGCCGAAGCCCTCGCCGCGGTCGGCGTGCAGCGACGCGTTGTCCGTCGTGAGGTCGACGATCGCACCGGTGGAACGAAGCGCGAACGTGACGCGCTGCGTCGGATCTCCGTGCTTGCGCACGTTCGTCATCAGCTCCTGGACGAGACGGTGGATGGTGATCGCGAGGTCGTCGGGCACCCAGCTCGTGCGGATCGAATCGTCGACGACGAGATCGGTGAGGGGATGCGAGCTGCGCAGCTGATCGACGAGCTGCTCGAGGTCGACAAGGCGCGGCGGGGCCGTGAAGGACGCGTCGGTGCGGAGCATCCCGACGAGCCGGCGGATCGAGCCGAGGGTCTCCAGCCCGGCCTGCTCGATGGCTGCCAGCGCACGATCTGTCACCTGCGGATTGGTCGCCGCGTCGGCCGTGAACCGACTGGCCTGGGCGAGCACGACGATGCCCGTCACGTGATGACCGACCACGTCGTGCAGCTCGCGGGCCAGCTCCAGCCGCTCGCTCTGACGAGCCCGGTCGATGCTCGCCGCGCGTTCGTTGTCGCGCATCCGGATGTACACCACCGCCACGGCAGCCGTGCCGAACAGGACGAACATGCAGATCGCGAGGATGGCCCTGATCGGCGTGTCGCCGGTGCGCAGCGCGACCGCTTCACCGGCCACGACCACTGCGCCGCCGACCCAACCTCGCCAGCGCGACGTGCCCGACAGGAGCACGCCGAACAGCACCGGCAACACCACGAACTCCGTGAACAGCTCGAATCGCAGCCCGTGATCGGGCAATCGGATGGTCGCGATCGCCGACAGGGCCGCCGCAGCCGTCGCGGCGACCATGACCGTCTGCGGCCAGAGCGCCCAGAACGCAGCGGCCAGGGCGATCCCGCCGAGCGACGCCAGCGACGTACGTGTCACACCGGGCCCCATCACCCACAGGTCCACGATCACCGCTGCCGCGACGACGGCGACGAACACCACGCGCAAGGCCTCACCCAAGGGGTTCACGTCGCGTCCGGTGTCCACGGGTCGGATGTCCACGACAGCACGCTATCCGTGGCCCCGTAGGGCCGATATCGGCCGAAAGGACGATGTCGGTGCGGGGTCGAACCGTTCGCTCGGGCGATGTCGTCGGGCCATCGAGCCCGCACGCTGGAGGCCATGCACCCACCACTGACGCGCACCGCCGCTGTCGCGATGTGCGCCGCCGTCGTCGCCGGCGCAGCGCTCGGCATCGGCACCCAGGTCCTGCAGGGCGTGCTCCCTGGCGGGTGGAGCGTGCTCGCCAACTCGGGAGTGATGTGGGCACTGGCTGCGTTCACATTGGGCGCATGCATGCCGGCAACGCGTCGGGCCGGCGTCACCCTGGCAGCCGCCGGCGGGGCGATCGAGCTGGTGGTCGCCTCGTGCCTGTACTACGCCGCCGTCGGCTGGTTCGAGCACAGCGCATCGAACGCGCGGAGCTCGATCATCTGGTCGTGCGCCGGTGTCGTGGCCGGCAGCGTCTTCGGTGCCGTCGGCCAGCTCGCTCGGCGCCAGGAGTGGCGCGGGCCGGCCATCGCCCTCATCGCCGGCACGCTTGCAGGCGAAGGCGCGCGCGTGGCCTGGTTCGTCGGCAACCCGGCGGTGCACTGGGCCGGCATCGTGGAGCTCACGGCTGCGATCGTCGTCGGCGGCACGTGCGTGGCGCGCCGCCACGGACTGCTGGCCCTCGGCGTGATCGGAGCAGCCGCCGTGCTCACCCTCCTGGCCGGCAGCGTCATCGACCACGCCTTCGCCGCGTGAAGCTCTAGAAACCCAGCTTGGCCGTGATCGTCGCGAGGAGCTCGGTGATCGGCACCCGGACCTGTTCGGTGGTGTCGCGATCGCGGACTGTGACGGCATCGTCGTCGAGTGAATCGAAGTCGACGGTGACGCACAGCGGCGTGCCGATCTCGTCTTGGCGGCGGTACCGGCGCCCGATCGCCTGGGTCTCGTCGTAGTCGCACATGTAGCGGTCGCCGAGCATCGCGTAGATCTTCTTGGCGAGCGGGGTGAGCGTGTCCTTCTTCGACAGTGGCAGCACGGCGACCTTGTACGGCGACAGACGGGGATGGAGGCGCAGCACGGTGCGGGCTTCGTCGTTGACGACGTCCTCGTCGTACGCGGCCAGCAGGAACGCCGCCATCGTGCGGGTCGCGCCGGCCGCTGGCTCGATCACGAACGGCACGTAGCGCTCGTTGCTGGCCTGGTCGAAGTACTCGAGCTTCTGCCCGCTGTGCTGCGCGTGCTGCTTGAGGTCGTAGTCGGTTCGCTGGGCGATGCCTTCGAGCTCGCCCCAGCCCCACGGGAACTTGAACTCAACGTCGGAGGTGCCCGCCGAGTAGTGGCTGAGCTCGTCGGCGTCGTGGGGGCGAAGCATCAGCATCTCGGCGGGGATGCCGAGGTCGATGTACCAGTTCAGCCGCTCGTTGCACCAGTACTCGTACCACTTCGGGCCCTCGGCGGGGGGAACGAAGAACTCCATCTCCATCTGCTCGAACTCGCGGGTGCGGAAGATGAAGTTGCCCGGGGTGATCTCGTTGCGGAAGCTCTTGCCGACCTGGGCGATGCCGAACGGCGGCTTCTTGCGGCTGGTCTGGAGCACGTTGGCGAAGTTGAGGAACATGCCCTGCGCGGTCTCCGGGCGCAGGTACACATCGGCGCCGGCGCCCTCCACCGGACCGGCCTGGGTCTTGAACATCAGTTTGAACGCGCGGGCCGGCGTGAACGAGCCCTTGGCACCGCAGTTCGGGCACACGTTCGGATCGGTGAGGTGGTCCTCGCGGAAGCGCTGCTTGCAGTTCGTGCAGTCGACGAGCGGGTCGGTGAAGTTGGCGAGGTGACCGCTGGCCTCCCAGACTTGCGGTGGCGACAGGATCGATGCGTCGATCAGGACGACGTCGTCACGGGTCTGGACCATCGATCGCACCCATGCGTCCTTGACGTTGCGGAGCATCAGCGAGCCGAGCGGGCCGTAGTCGTAGCTGGAGCGAAAACCGCCGTAGATCTCCGCCGACGGGTACACGAACCCCCGCCGTTTGCAGAGATTGACGATCTGATCGAGCTCGGTCGCGGGCATGGCGACAGGCTAAGGCGACGGTGCGATGAGACACGATCGCGTTGGTGAAAAGGTGCAAGATGGGTCCCATGGTCGGCACCCCCTGGCGTCTCGTCGCGAGCGCGCTCGGGGCGATCGCTCTCGTCGCGGCGTGCGGGAGCACCAACGACACGGCCGCCACCACCCCGCCCGCGACGACACTGCCGATCGTGCAGGCGACCGCTCCGGCAGGGTCGACCTCGACATCGACCGCGATCGAGTCCAGCGGTGGGATCACGACGACCACCGATCCGTTCGTGGTCTCGATCACCATCGCCGACGTGACGTTGCCTGCGGATGAGGGCATCCCCTCGCTGACGGCATCGCCACCGGCGATTGCGACCGTGCCTCCCGCTCCGAGCGCCTGCCCGGGCACCACGGCGCTGCCCGCCGACGCCACCATCGGTGACCGGATCATCGGCGACGTCGACGGCGACGGCGCGGACGACACCGTCACCGAGTACACCGCGCCCGATGGTTCGCCGCACGTGTTCCTGCAGCGGGGGCGCGCCAACGGAAGCGACGTCGCGGTGCAGCTGCCTGGAGCCACCTCGGTGTCGATCTCCTTCGAGGACGTCGATTCGTCGCTCGGTGCCGAAGTGGCGCCGCCGCAGGTGATCCTTGCAATCGGAAGTGTCGCGGAGGGCAGCGCCGTAGCGACCTTCCTGACCCCGTCCCCCGGTTCAGGCGCCAGCCACTGCCTCGTGCAGTGGTCCACGCGAGGATCGCCGTTCACGTTCCCACTGGACCAACGCGGACCGTTCAGCGGCCTGCTCTGCGACGGTGCTGCGGGGCGTCGCTACTACGTGCTGCGCACGGCGACGCCGGACGGGCTCGGTGCCGTTGCCACCACCTCCCGACAGATCGATCACGTCGGCGCCGAGGTCAGCCTGACCTCGCTCGGTGGCGACACGATCCCCGACGACGCCTCCGTCCAGCGGAACTACGGCGACATCCAGAACTGCGACCACCCACCGCTCTTCGCCGACCTCCCCGACCTGCCGTTCGTCGCGCCGACCACCACCGTGGTCACCTCGACCACGATCGTGGTGCCTGCCACCGGCTGACCGCTCCAGCTCGTGGCGCTCGAGCTAATGGCGCTCGAACACCGCCACCGACCGCAACCGCCGCTCGATGTGGTGCTCGACCGCACGGGTGGCGTGGTGGTTGACTTCGTGGGTGGCGGCCGACACCGGTTCCGCCAGCGCCGCGTTGAGCTGGCCACCGAGGATCATCCGCATCAGATCGAGCGCGCCGGTCGAGATCGGCGCACCCGTGCGGCAGTTGCGGCAGAGCACGCCACCGTGGTCCATGTCGAACGCGACGAGAGGCTCACCCTCCAGGCAGCGCACGCACACATCGAGCTCGGGGCGAACGCCCTCTTGGGCGAGGAGCTTCCAGAAGAACGCGGGCACCACCAACGGCGACGTGCTCGTGGAGATCGTGCGCAGCACGCCGACCAGCATCCGGTACAGCTGCGGGTTGGGCTCGCGGTCGAGCGACATCTGGTCGACGGCCTCCAGCACGGCCATGCCCTGGGTCATGTGGTCGAGGTCGATCCGCAGCGGAGCGAGCGAATCGACCGACTCGACCTGGTTGACGATGTCGAGCTCGCGGCCTTCGTGGAGGAGCAGCTGCACGTGGCTCATCGGCTCGAGCCGTGCACCGAACTTCGACCGCGTCTTGCGCACACCCTTGGCCACGGCGCGGATCTTGCCGTGACCCTCGGTGAGCAGCACGATGATCCGGTCCGCCTCGCCGAGCTTGTAGGTGCGCAACACGACGCCGGTGTCGCGATAGAGACCACTCATGTCGGTCTGCCGGTCATGTCTCGATCCCGCCGAAGCGGCGGTGCCGTCGCGAGTACTCGTCGATCGCGTGCTCGACGTGCGTCGCGCCGAGGTCGTTCCAATGGGTGTCGATGTAGACGATCTCGGAATAGGCGAGCTCCCACACCAGCGACGGCGGCAGCTGCCGGGACGTGCCGAGGACGACGGTGAGGTCGGGTTCGACGGGCGCCGGCGCCATCAGCACTCCGGTGATCGCCGCCTCGTCGACCGCGTCGGGCGCCACATCGCGCAGTTGGTCGATCGCCGCCAGCAACCGGGCCCGTCCGTCCGGCGACGGGTCGACGATCACCGTGCATCCCTCGCGCACGTCGACGACCCGCTGGGTGTGCGATGCGGCGGCGCTCGGTCCGGCCGCGTACGGCCGGATCGTCAGCCACATCGCGCCAGCATGAGCGACCACTTTGGCGAGGTCGTTGCGGCGTGACGCCCACAGGTCGGCGTTGAGCGCGTCCCACTCCGCGATGGTGCCGCCGACGACCAGCACATGCCGGAGCTTGGACGCTGCCGGCTGATCGGCAGCCTCGGTCTGCTTGCTCGCGCGCTTGCTGGCCACGCACCAAGTCTCACACGTCGCGCGTCAAACCCTCGCGCACATGGCAGATCGACCGACGACTAGCGTTGGGGCGCTGTGATTCCCGCCGAGACCTCCGCATCACGCCCGCACGTCGCGTGCATCATGGACGGCAACGGCCGGTGGGCCAAGGCCCGGGGACTGCCCCGCACCGACGGCCACACCGCCGGTGAAGAGAACCTGGCCGCCGTCGTCCGGGCTGCGGTGAAGCGCGACGTCGGCTGGCTGACTGCGTTCGGTTTCAGCACCGAGAACTGGATCCGCCCGCGCCGCGAGGTCCGCCACATCCTCGGCCTGCACGAGAAGCTGTTCGGGCGCGTCGCCGAACTGAACGAGCTGAACGTGCGCATCCAGTGGATCGGCCGCCCGTTCGATTCACCCACGGCGAAGACGCCCCGGTTCGTCCAGCGAGCGATCGCCAAGGCGATCGCCGACACCGCGCAGAACACGGGCATGACCCTGACGATCGCGTTCGACTACGGCAGCTGCACGGAACTGGCCACCGCAGCGCAGCGGATCATCGCCGACCGTGTGCCGGCCACGGCCGAGAACCTGCAGGAGCGCCTGTACCTCCCCGATCTCCCCGATGTCGACGTGCTGGTGCGCACGTCCGGCGAACTGCGCATCTCCAACTTCCTGCTCTGGCAGATCAACGGCAGCACCGTCTACTTCACCGAGAAGGCCTGGCCGGACTTCGACGCCGCCGAGCTCGACGCCGCGCTCGCCCTGCTCCCCACCGGCTGACCGGCCGACCGGCTGAGCTACTCGGTTTCCTGTGAGAGCGCCGACGGCTGGACCGACCGTGCGGCGCGCGCCGGCACTGCGGCGACGACGTTGGCGACGACGAGCGCGACGACAGCCAGCACGACGACCCGGACTCCCGACACGGTCGCATCGGGAACCACGTGCAAGCGCTCGGCGAACCGCAGCCAGAGCTCGCGGCCGGCGACGATGCCGACAGGAATGCCCACGAGCAGCCCGGCGACGATGGTCGAGGTCGCATGCCACGCCACGGTGGCAGCGAGCTGACGTCGCGTGAACCCGAGCGCCGCGAGAACTGCGAGATCTCGGTTTCGTCGGCGGACCGAAGCACCGAGTGCGAGCGCGAGCGAGATCACCGCGCCGATCGCCAGGGTTGCCGCAACGATCAGAGGTGCGTTGCCGACCGAGTCGGAGTTGACGATCTCCGCCGGACGCCGTGCCCTCAGCACGTCCAGCCCGGCGAAGCCGGCCAGCGGCGCTGTCGTCTGATGCAGATGTGCCAGTTCGGTGGCGGCCGAGGTGTGAGGGGCGTATCGGACGAAGACGACGTTCGGGCCCAGGTTCGTCCCCGGGTTGCCGAGGATGTCGATCTCATGGCCCGGCACCAGATCCGGCACGACGATCGCACCGGTACCCAGCGATGTGTGCTCGGTGTGCACCCTCCCGATCGCCGGGAAGATGGCCAGTCCGACCACGCTCAGGTCTCGTGTCGCTCCGGACTCGTCGACGATCTCGACGCGGCCACCGATTCGAGCGCCGATGGCCACTGCGGTGGCGGCGCCGAGGACGATCTCGTCAGCTGATCTGATCATCCGGCCCTGGACGATCGGCGGAACGACCGTGCTGTCCGGTGCCATCCCGAGCACCGACACGTCGATGCCGCCGATCGTCAGCGTGCCGAAGTACGCGCCGGACCATGCGGCCACAAGCGGATCTGCAGCCAAGACCGCGCGCGCTGCATCGACGTCGATGTTGTCGTATCCATTGCCGTCCAACACCGTCGCATCCCAATCCCATCCGTACATGCGCGGGGTGTGGACGAGCACGTCGAGGCTTGCACCGAACGTGAGCGCAGCGATCACAGCACCCACGCCGAGCGCGGCTCCGACGATGACCGAGCGGTTCGGCACGCCGTTGCTACCGGCCCGTGACCCGAAAGCCGATTCGACACCGATGACGGCCGTCGCCGGAAGACCCGAGGATGCGGCGACGATCGACAGGCGCGACCCCCGCACCGGACGCCGCCGTCGACGGCTCAACCGCTCTGCGCTCTCGGTGACCACGATGAACGCGAGCACGACTCCGAAGACTGCGACCATGATCGCCGCACCTCCGGCCAGCACGGGAACGTCGAGGTCGACGCCGTGGCCCGCCTGCAGCCGCCGCACGGGACCGATCGGCATCAGCGGTGAGGCGAGCGCGGCCAGCAACTCGGCGAGCGCGATCCCGACCGCCGCGACGAGCGCGAGAGGAACCAGCGACGCCAACGCTGTGGTGCGCTGATCAGCGCCGAACGCGCGCAGCAAACCCTGTTCCGTGTGCTCGGCACGATGCATCCGTGCCAGCGCCTGCGCGCCGAGCACGAGGCCGATGGCCCCGACGAGCAGTCCGAACAACGTGATCGTGATCGAGAGCGGGCGCAGTGCGCGACGTGCGTGGACGGCGTCGTCCGCAGTCGTGTGGAACTCGACGCTGCCGGCGGGCCGGCTGGCAGCGATCTCCGCGCGCACGGCGCCGACACCGGCCGCACCGCGACTCAGGACCAGCCCTTGCGCGCCGTAGGTGGCCTCGGCGGCCACGGTCTTGCTCAACGCCGGCGTGATCAGCATCTGCTCGGTGCGGTCACCGTCGTCGTGCAGGGCTTCGTCGGGGAACACACCGACGCCGACGATGGTCACGGACTGCGTGCGCTTCGGGGCAGGAGGGTCGGTGAGGAACGTTGGATCGAGCCGCTGGGCGGTCGAGTACACCGCGAGCACGAGTTGTTGGCCGACGCGATAGCCGTACTGCTCGGCAGCGAACTCGTTGACGACCACCTCGTCGACGCGAGTCG
The DNA here is from genome assembly GCA_025463425.1 of Ilumatobacteraceae bacterium. Taxonomy (GTDB): domain Bacteria; phylum Actinomycetota; class Acidimicrobiia; order Acidimicrobiales; family Ilumatobacteraceae; genus WLMZ01. The sequence continues at coordinate 19,409 of JAOBWQ010000678.1, forward strand.
GATCGGACAGCCGTCCGCTCGTCGCGGTGAACCGGTCCTGATCGAAGTAGCGACCGTCGAAGGTGCCGACCCCTTCGAAGGCCTGGGCGAAGTCCGGCCGTCCGCCGACCGGCACCTCCAAGTTGAAGCCCACGTACGTCCTCGATCGCGCCACACCCGGAAGCGCTGCGATCGATGCGTTCGTCGCCGCGTCGTAGTTGCCGAACGTCGTCACCGACATCGTCGAGGACCGAACCGAACCGAGGTACTCGTCGAACGACCTCTGCGTGGTCCGCCCGCCAGCGATCGAGACGAGCGCCAGTGCACCGATCAGTCCGATGAGCACGGCGGTCCCCAACGCGCTGCGCCAACGGCGGCGCAGGCGGATGACGGACACGAAGACAACGGCACCCATGGGTCAGCTCGTGCCCTCGCCCCGACCATCCCCTGTCACCCGGCCAACCTACGGCAGCTCCGCTCGAGTCCGAAAGAGCGGTGGCCCCACTCGCCGGGGGTGGTACCACCCCGCCCGGGCCTCCGGCCGCTACCGTCGGAACCCATGTCCGTGAACGAGGTCCGCGCCGCGCTGGCCAGCGTGACGGGTGCGTTGCCCGCCGCGGAAGACCGTCCCGGACAGCGCCAGATGGCCGAAGCCGTCGCCAAGGCGATCGAATCCGGTCGGCACCTGGTGGTGGCCGCCGGCACCGGCACGGGCAAGACGATGGGCTATCTCGTGCCGTCGGTGATGGCCGGCAAGCACGTGATGGTGGCTACTGCGACGAAGGCGCTGCAGGACCAGCTGGCCAACAAGGACCTCCCCTTCCTGGCCACCCACCTCGATGTGCCGTTCGACTTCGCGATCCTGAAGGGGCGCAGCAACTACATCTGCCTGCAGCGCGTGCGTGAGACCCAGCAGGCCGCAACCGGTCAGCTCGAGCTCGAAGAGCTCGCACCCACCGTCAAGGCCGAGGTCAAGCGGCTCGGCGAGTGGGCAGGCACGACGCGAACAGGCGATCAGGCCGAGCTGGATTGGATGCCGACCGACCGCGCGTGGCAGTCGGTGTCGGTGAGCAGCGACGAGTGCCCCGGCGCGACCCGCTGTCCGATGGGCGACGCCTGCTTCGCCGAGGCGGCCCGGAAACGCGCGGCCGTCGCCGACGTCGTGGTGGTCAACACCTACCTCTACGGGCTGCACGTGGCCAGCGGTGGGGTGCTGCTGCCCGAGCACGACGTGGTGATCGTCGACGAGGCGCACTCGCTGGAAGACATCATGAGCGACACGGTGGGCATCGCGATCGGCAGCGGACGGTTCACCAACCTCGGTGTCACGCTGCGGCGGATCATCGAGGAGCCCGGCATGATCGCCTCCGTGATGGAGAGCGGCGTGGCCCTGCGCGAATCGATCGCCGGCTTCGTCGGTCAGCGCCTGCCGTTCCCGCTGCCCGATGCCGTCAGCGAGGCACTGATCACCGGCCGGCAGTCGATCGACAGCGCGCAGAACTCACTGCGCGCGATCGACACCACCGTCGAGGACGCCAAGCAGAAGAAGCTCCGCGCCCAGACCCAGGCGACCCGGCTGATCGACGACATCGACCGTGCGATCGCCAAGAACGACGGCTACGTGGCCTTCGTCTCCGGTGGTCGTGAGATGCCGCGGTTGGAGATCGCCCCGCTCGATGTGGGCCCCACGCTGAAGGCCGGGATCTGGGACAAGCACACGGCGATCCTGACGAGTGCCACGATCCCGGCTTCGTTGACCGAGCGGGTGGGAATCCCGGCCGAGACGGTCGACATCATCGATGTCGGCAGTCCGTTCGACTACGCCGCGAACGCCGTGCTGTACTGCGCGTTGCACATGCCAGACCCCCGCTCGGCGCAGTACGCCGAGGCCGTGGCCGACGAACTGGTCGCGCTGATCACCGCCGCTGGCGGACGAACGCTGGCGTTGTTCACCAGCTACAAGGCGATGGACGCCGCCGCCACAGCGGTGCGGGAGCGCATCCCGCACAAGGTGATCACCCAGCGCGACATGCCGAAGAGCGCGCTGGTCAAGGCGTTCAGCGATGACGAGAGCGTGTGCCTGTTCGCCACCTCCGGCTTCTTCCAAGGCGTCGACATCCCCGGCCGGACCCTCTCCCTGGTCACCATCGACCGGTTGCCCTTCCCGCGACCCGACGATCCGTTGCTGTCCGCACGCCGAGAGCTGCTGGGCGCGAAGGCGTTCGGGCAGATCGACATCCCCCGCGCATCGACGCTGCTCGCCCAGGCCACCGGGCGGCTGATCCGCACCGCGACCGACCGTGGCGTGGTGGCCGTGTTCGACCCTCGGCTCGGCAAGGCGAACTACCGTTGGGACATCGTCAAAGCTCTGCCGCCGATGCGCCGCACCCGCGAGCGCTCCGAGGTCGAGGCGTTTCTGCGCGAGATCACCGGCGACAGCGAACCAGACACGGACGGAGGCTGAGCGATGGGCGGCAGGATCACCCGGGTCCGGTGGTGGGGCGTGCTCATCTGGGCCGTGACGATCGGGTTCATCGTCGCCTGCCTGTCGGCGGCCGCGCCGACGCTGCAGTCACCGGCAGGCCCCTTCGTGTGCGGCAGCGGCATCTTCGTTGCCGGCAGCAGCTCGCACCCGGTGCACGACTCCGACGGCGATGGCACCGGCTATGACGTCGATTCGAACTGCGTCTCCAAGGTCGACGGCCATGTCGAGCACCTCTCGGGCATCAAGATCATCGGCGTGCTCTGGCTGGAGTACGGCGTGTTCGTGGGCCTCGTCACCGGCCTGTTCGTCGCCCTCGTGCGAGCCGGTCGGCGCCCGCAACGCGCCCACCCGTTCGGCGGCAGCCCACCGGTGATCAGCTGACCGGATCTCAGGTCAGCAGGCGGTAGCCGAGTCCGCGCACCGTCACGAGCAGCTTCGGCTCGTCGGGGTGGTCTTCGATCTTCAGCCTCAGCCGGCGCACATGGGCATCGACGAGTCGGCTGTCGCCGAGGTACTCGTAGCCCCACACCCGCTCCAGCAACTGGTCGCGAGACAGCACCGCGCCTGCGTGCTCGGCGAACTCGCACATCAACCGGAACTCGGTCTTGGTCAGGCTCAGCTCGACGTCACCCTTGAGCACGATGCCCTGCTCGTGGCGCACCTCGACATCGCCGAACAACGTCGGGCGGGGGCCCGCCGAGGGGGACTCGTGGAGCTGCACACGGCGGAGCTGGGCACGGATGCGGGCAGCCAACTCCTTCGGCACGACCGGCTTGGTGACGTAGTCGTCAGCGCCCGCTTCGAGACCGACGACGAGGTCGTGGGTGTCGGTCTGCGCGGTGACGATGATGATCGGCACGATGCTGCGCGCCCGCATCGCCCGGCACACGTCGAACCCGGACATGTCCGGCAGGCGGAGATCGAGCAGGACCAAGTCGGGCTCACGCTCCGCGAATGCCTCGAGCCCACTGCGACCGTCGGGGGCTTCTCTGACCTCGTATCCTTCGTCTTCGAGCGCCAGACGGAGCGCGAGACGGATCGAGTCGTCGTCCTCGACGAACAGCAGTGATTGCATCCGGAACCTCCTGAAGGCATGCGGTTGCAGTGCCCGGTTTGCATTACACAGTCCACAAATCTGTTACAGAAATCGCACACGTCGGGCGAGGTCTCGTTACAGAGCGACACCATCATTACCACTGTTCACGCTGCTTCGGTGGGGTACCTTCCTCCCCCTGGTGCTCCACCGGCAGCGAGGAACCAAACGGGGTTCATTGCAGGTAGCAGTGCCGGTGGGCACTGCTACCTGCAACG
>JAOBWQ010000014.1 GCA_025463425.1 Ilumatobacteraceae bacterium
CGATGTCGCCCGCTGGCTGAGCCAGCACTTCGGCTGGATCCCGATCTTCCACGCCGACACGGATCCGAACGCGGCGAACTGGGCGCGTTCGAGCTTCAGTTCGTCGGCCTTCATCGCGGGTCTCGCGGTGTCGATGATGGTCATCCCGCTGGCGTGCTCGGTGATGCAGAGCGTGTTCACCGAGGCGCCCATGGCGGAACGCGAGGCCGCCAAGGCGCTCGGCGCGACCCGATGGGGCGTGATCCGCGTCGTCGTGCTGCCGTTCGGACGTCGTGGCGTCATCGGTGGCACGATGCTGGCCTTCGGCCGCGCCCTCGGTGAGACGATCGCGGTCCTGCTGATCATCTCGCCCGCGTTCGAGGTGAAGCTGCGGGTGCTCACCGTGGGGACGATGACGGTGAGCGCGCTGATCGCCGACCAGTTCGGCGAGGCGTCGAAGGCGCAGCTCGCCGCGCTGCTGGCCGCCGGGTTCGTGCTGTTCGTCATCACGCTCGTGATCAACACCATCGCCGCGGGATTCGTCAGCCGCAGCCGCAGCGGCGCGACCACGGAGATCTGAGCCGCCCATGCTCGACTCGCCCGCTCCCGACTTCGCAGACCGACAGGTCGACGTCGCGCACGTCGCCGATGCAGAACCGCCCGACGTGCCGCGCCGCGTCAACGTGCGCACCTTCGACGACGTCGCCACCATCGTCGGTTCGGCGGTCGGGTCGTTCGCGTTGGTGTGGCTCGTCTACGAGCGCCTGTTCGCCTTGGCCGGCCGGCTCGGATTCGTTCTGCTGTGGTACGTCGTCTTCCTGGCGCTCGACGTGATCGTCAGCCGCTTCGCCAACCCGGGGCCGGTCGTCGTCGACCGGTTGATGTCGGCGGTCGTTCACGGCGGCACGGTCGTGGTGGGCGCGGTCGTCGCCTGGGCTGCCGGCTTCGTGTTCCTGCGTGGCTGGCCGGCCCTGCACCACGTCAACTTCTACACGCAGGACATGTCCGGCGTACGGCCGACCTCGCCGCTGACCCAGGGCGGCATCAAGCACGCCCTGGTCGGCACGGCCATCCAGGTCGGGCTCGCCGTTGCGATGGCACTGCCGCTCGGGCTGGGAACGGCCATCTACCTCGCCGAGGTCGGGGGCAGGCTCGCGACGGTCGTGCGCACGGTGGTCGAGGCGATGACCGCCCTGCCGGCCGTGCTGGCCGGACTGTTCGTGTACGCGGTGCTGATCATCGGGCTGGGATGGGAGCGCGACGGGTTTGCCGTCTCCGTCGCCATGGCGACGACGATGATCCCGGTCGTGGCCCGTTCGTCCGAGGTCGCTCTGCGCACCGTCTCCGGTGCGCTGCGCGAGGCGGGCTTGGCCCTCGGTGCTTCGCGGTGGCAGACGGTGCGCCGGGTCGTGCTGCCCACGGCGCGCTCGGGTCTGGCGACGTCGCTGATCGTCGGCATCGCCCGGATCACCGGCGAGACGGCGCCCCTGCTGATCGTGTCCGGCGCGTCGACGTTCTACAACTCGAACCCGTTCCACAACCCGATGAACTCGCTGCCGCTGTTCGTCTTCTCCGGCGTGCGCAGCGGCGAGCCGAGCTACGCCACCCGTGCCTATGGCGCGGCGGCAGTGCTCGTGGTGTTCGTACTCGCCCTGTTCGTGTTGACACGGATCCTGTCTCGCAAGCGCGCCGGCTTCAGATGAGGGTGCGATCGGTCGCCGTGGGTCGACGCCGTTCGATGTCGTCGACCGTGCTGCTGGTCGGAGCCTCGGTCCTGGGTGGAGCGTTGATGACGAGCGCGTCAGTGCACGCGGCCAACGCCCATTCGCTGATCCAGGGTTCCGGTTCGAGCTGGAGCTCGAACGCGATCAACCAGTGGATCGCCGACGTGCAGCCGAACGGGATACAGGTGGTGTACACCGCCAGCGGTTCGGCACAGGGTCGTAACGACTACGCGAACAGCACCACGGACTTCGCCGTGACGGAGATCGGCTACCAGGAGAACGACGAGCTCACCGGCCAGGAAGACACGTCGCACGGCCGCGAGTACGCCTATCTGCCGATCGCCGCCGGCGGTACATCGTTCCCGTACCAGATCCGCGTCGGGGGCCAACTCGTGCGCGATCTCCGGCTGTCCGGCCTGACCCTTGCCAAGATCTTTACGAACCAGATCACGAACTGGGACGATCCGGCGATCACGGCGGACAACAATGGACGGGTGCTGCCGTCGTTGCCGATCATCCCCGTCGTGCACTCCGAGGGTTCGGGCACGTCCGCCCACTTCACCGACTACCTCGCCCAGCAGTTCCCCGACCTCTGGACCGAGTTCAACGGCAACCCCGCGCTCACCGAGTACTACCCGCGCGAGGGCCACACGATCGCCCAGAGCGGCTCGGAGGGTGTGATGAACTTCCTCACCTCGACCGCTGCCAACGGCGCGATCGGCTACGACGAGTACTCCTACCCATTGGGCAAGAACTATCCCGTTGCCAAGATCGAGAACGCTGCCGGGTACTTCACCCTGCCCACGCAGTACAACGTGGCCGTCGCCCTGACCCAGGCCGACATCAACCGCGACAGCAGCTCCAAGGACTACCTCCTCCAGGACCTGGCCAAGGTGTACACCTACAGCGACCCGCGGACCTACACGTTGTCGTCGTACTCGTACATGGTGATCCCCACCGGCGCGCAGGACCGCCGGATGACCACCGCCAAGCGCCAGACCATCGCCGACTTCCTCTACTACTCGATCTGCGAAGGCCAACGCGAGATCGGCCCGATCGGATACTCGCCCCTTCCGGTGAACCTGGTCCAGGCCGGGTTCGAACAGGTGGGCCGTCTGCAGGATGCCGATCCCGGTGTCGATCTCACCCAGCGTGACGTCTCGACCTGCAACAACCCCACCTTCGACGCCGCTGACCTGAACCGCAACCGGCTCGCAGAGATCGCGCCCCAACCGCTCGCGTGCGACCAGGCCGGCCAGGCGCTGTGTGCACCGGACGCCGTTGCCCCGGTCGTCAACACCCTGCCGCCGACGATCGTCACGACGGCGCCGGTCGGGACGGCACCGGCGACGACGGTCCCTGTGGGCGGTGCGACGGTCCAAACGACGGCACCGTCGGTCGTGGTCACCCCGGACATCCCCGTGATCGGCACCCCGGGATCGTCGGACATCCCGGTGCTCGTCACCCCGGACTCGTCGGACCTCCCAGTCGTCGTCCAGACGACCTCTCCCGTGCCGGCTTCGACGGCCGTGGTCGTGCGGTCGCCGGTCACCTCGACGGTCACGTCGTCGACCTTGGCGGCTGGACCGTCGACAGGCCACGGCCCGACGCCGACCACGGGTCCACCTGCCCCGGGTGCCGCGCTCGAGTCCGGTGACGAGCCCGAGCACGTCAACGAGTCGGCCTCCAGCGGGTTCCTCACACCCGTCGTCATCGCCCTCGTCGCGCTGCTCGTCATCGCGCCGGCGATCAGGATCCGGATCTCGGTCCGCCGTCGCCGTGCGGACGTTGCCTGATGCGCAGGATCTTCCGCGTCCTCCTGCCCATCGCGCTGTCGTTGTTGGTCATCGCGCCGGTGGCCACCTCGGTGCCCACGGCCACCGCGGGCACGGCCGCCAACCCCGACTTCATCGGTGAGAAGGTGGTCAACCGGAACCATCTCGAGAACGGCGCCGACGACCTCGTCGACACGCGCACCTTCACGGTGTCGGTCAGCCAGACCTCGCAGCTGCACGGCCACCAGGCGGTCGACGTGCAATGGACGGGCGCCCATCCGACCGGGGGCATCGTCGCCGACCAGAACTCCGGTGATGCGATGAACGAGGAGTACCCGGTGGTCGTGATGGAGTGCCGCGGGGTCGATCCGACACCGAGCACGGATCCGAACACGCCGAGCACGGTGCCCGCCGGCACGACGGCGCTCGATCCCACGACGTGCTGGGCGGCCACCAGTGCAGAGCGGTTCCAGGACTCACAGAACACGGCGTTCCCACCGTGGCGGATCGACCGTTACGGGTCCGCCGCTGCCCGCCAGGCCGTGTTCGGGCAACCCAGCCCGCGGCCGGTCACGTGCTTCCCGCAGCCGTCTCCGTCGGAGCACTGGGTGCCGTTCGTGGCCGCGTCGGGCATCAGCTACTCGGGCGGCGCCAACGGCTGCGGGGGACAGGCGCCGGAGGCCTCGAACGTCGGCGGCCTGAACCTGCCCAGCAACACCACCTACGGCGTCACCGGCACCGATGGTGCCGGACACGTCAGCTTCGACATGTGGAGCACGGCCGAGAACACATCTCTCGGCTGCTCCGACACCGTGCGCTGCTCGCTCGTGATCATCCCGATCATGGGCATCAGTTGCGACGCCACCGGTGCCTCGTTGCCCGCAGCAGATCAGCCAGGTGCAGCGGGCGCTGACGCTGACGCCTTGTGCCGGGCCGCTGGGAAGTACCAGCCTGGCGCACTCGTCGACGGTGCCCTGCGGTCGGACGTCGCCGTCAGCGGGGCGCTGTGGTGGTCGGCCTCGAACTGGCAGAACCGGATCAGTGTGCCGCTGTCGTTCGCCCCGACGGCCGACGTCTGCAACGTGATCGACGGCAAGCCGGAGATCGACCTCTACGGCTCGGAGCTGATGAGCCAGGCCATGATCCAGTGGTCGCCCCGGTTCTGCCTGGACAGCACTCTGTTCCGGCTCAAGCACGTCCAGACGCCAGAGCCCCAGGCCCGTGCGCTGCTGGCCAGCGGGGGAGCGGAAGCGATCCTCACCAGCACCGTGTCCCCACCGGGCACGGGTCGGCCCACCATCGTCGCCCCCGTCGCGATGTCGGGGTTCGCGATCTCGTTCACGATCGACGACGCCAACGGCAGCGCCGTCCAGACGCTGCGGCTGACGCCTCGACTGATCGCCAAGCTGCTCACCGAGTCCTATCCCGCGATCCTCCCGATGAAGCAGGAGTACACCGCGCTCTCCACCAACCCGCTCGACATGTCACGCGACCCGGAGTTCATCGCGCTCAACCCGGGCATCACCCAGGGGGTCGCCGCGTCGCAGAGCGCCTCCACGCTGCTCGCCCTCTCCAGCGACTCCGACGTCACGGCGGCGCTGACGAGCTACATCAACGGCGACCCAGAGGCCCGGGCGTGGCTCGACGGTGCACCCGACCCCTGGGGCATGGTCGTCAACCCGAACTACCGGGGCATCGCCCTGCCGGTCACGTCCTGGCCGTTGCTCGACACCTTCGAGCCGCCCATGTACTACGCCTCGAACGTCAACAGCTGCCTCACCAGCGAGCCGGTCCCGTTCCTGCCCCTCGTCGCTGCTCCCGTGGCGCGCCTGGCCACGATCGCACTCGACATGCAGTTCGCTCTCGCCAACTCCCAGACCGTCTGCAAGGCGGTGGTCGACGGCAGCAACGACGGCCAGAAGCTCGTGGCACTCGGCCGCCAGACGATCGGCTACCGATTCATGCTGGGCATCACGTCCCTGGCCGACGCAGCCCGCTTCGGGCTGAAGACGGCGTCGTTGCAGACCCAGGTGGCAGCGACGGCGCCGGCGCTGTTCACGTCTGCCGACGGGCGCACCTTCGTCGCGCCGAACGACGCTTCGTTGCGCGCGACCGCACAGCTGCTCACGAAGGATCCCGCCACCGGTACATGGCCGATCCCGTACACCGCGATCCGCACCGACCCGAACGGTGCCGGTGCATACCCGGGCACGATGGTGATCTACGCGCAGATGCCGGCCGCCGGGCTGTCCTACACCGACGCCACCAACCTGATGACGTTCCTCACGTTCACGTCCAGTGCCGGCCAGGTGCAGGGTGTCGCGAACGGACTGCTCGCTCCCGGGTACATGCCACTGACGGCTGCCAACCAGCTCCAGGACCTGGCCAGCGCGGCACTTGCGGCTGCGACCGCGGTCAGCTCCGAAGCACCACCGCCTCCCACCGTGGCCGCCGTTCCGGTCGTCGTCACGACCCAGGCCACCACGCCCGCCACCACACCGAGCACGACTCGGTCGACCACGCCGACCACCGTGCGCACCACGGTTCCTGCCTCGGTGCCGTACACGGTGCCCGCCACCTACTCCGTGCCCGCGACCGTGTTCGTTCCCGACACCACGCCGGTGACGTCGTCCTCGGTGCCCGCGCCCGTTCGTGTTCCCGTCGCCATCACCACACCCTCCACCGTGCCGCCATCGTCGTCCACGGATCCGGCCGAGGACGTCGCCAACCGACGCGAGGCCACGGTCGCGGCCGAGCCGCCGCTGCCACCCGGCAAGACGCTCGGAGAGGGTTCGTCCGCCGCCGGCCGCACCCTGCCGTTGCTGCTGATCGTCGGGCTGCTCGGCCTGCTCGGCGCGTCGGTGGTCAACCTGGCGACGTCGCGGCGGGCACGGGCGCGGACGTGATCGCCTCGATGCCGGTCGGTACCGACACCGGGAGCGAGACCGCCGACGTGGACGTCCACCACGACCTTCCCGACGATCCCGAAGCCGTCATCGCCGGCTCCCACCAGATCGACTTCGAGCTGCTCGACCCGTTCGGGACGGGCGCCGACGCCGACGCCGACGTCGGGGGCCCACCACCCCCGAGGCGGCCCCTGTTCGGGTTCCGCTGGCCGGCGAACCCGTCGACGATCTTCTGGATCCTCCTCAGCGTCAGCATCGTGTCGCTGTGGTGCGTGTTCTTCGCCGTCGTGCTCAGCCCGGTCCAAGAGCACCGCAGCCAGCGCAACCTGTACGCCGAGATCCGCTCGCATCTCGTCGCGGAGACGGTGCCGACCGGCGGTGACATCGCCTCCGGCACGCCGATCGCGCTCCTCCAGATCCCGGCCATCGGACTGCACGACGTCGTGGTGGTCGAAGGCACCAGCGCGAGCAACCTCCAGAACGGCCCAGGGCACCGGCGTGACACGCCCTTGCCCGGCCAAGCCGGGGTCTCCGTGATCATGGGCCGCAGCCTGCTGTTCGGTGCCCCGTTCGCCGACATCGGCCAACTGCAGAGCGGCGCGTTGATGACGGTCACGACGGGTCAGGGCACGTTCAACTACCGCGTCGACAGCTTGCGTCGGCCTGGCGAGCTCGGTGCGCCGCCGATCACGGCCACGGACGGCCGGCTGACGTTGATCACCTCGGAGGGGATCGGCAAGGGTCTCGACGCGACGCGTCAACCGCTGTACCTCGACGCGACTCTGCTCGGCCCCGCGCAGTCCGCAACCGCCGTGCGTCCGACGTCGGTCGACAGCTCCGAGACCACGATGCGCGGCGACAGCGCGGCATTGCCGGACCTGGTCGTCTGGCTGCTGTTGCTGATCGCAACGGTGATCGTCGGGCAATGGCTGCAGGGTCGATGGGGGCGGCGCCAGGCCGCGCTCGTCTGCATCCCCGTACTGCTCGCGTTGCTCTGGCTCGCCGCGGAGTCGGCGTCGCAGCTGCTGCCCAACCTGATGTGACGGCCTGATCAGATGGGTGGCGGATGAGCAGCGACGACACGACCAACGCGATCGGGGACGAACGGCCCGACCCGGGAGACGGCCCAGGAGACGGCACTCCACCGCAGATCGAACGACCGGACCCGGGCGCGCTGCAGCAGCTCACGAACCGTCTCGCCGGTCTCGCCGACCCCGACCCGGACGACGACTCGATCTGGGCCCCGACGTCTGGTCGGTCGGACCGCAGTGGCGAGGATGGCAAGGGCGTCGAGACGGCGCTGTCGTCGCCGGGTCCGCTGCCCCCGGCGACCGAGCTCGATGCGTTGCCCGCCGCTGGAATCGAAGCGGAGACCCACGACGCGATGGACATGGGGCGCGCATGGATCGACGACGGCGCCGAACCCGTCGACGATCTCTGGGACGTCGCCCAGTCGCCACCTGTCCGCGCCCGTGGACCGATCGTGCCGCTCGAGATCGTGATCCCGATCGTGGTGCTGGCGCTGTTGATCGTGGTGTTCGTCAGCTGGACGAGCTGACGCACCAACGTCAGTGCGAGGCGTCGACGGTTCAGGTCGGGACGCTGATGGTCTTGTACTCGGTGTACGGCGTTGATGCCCTCAGGACCGAGCTCGCGGCAGAGCCGACGCTGACCCATCCTGGGGCCGGCCTGGCCCGGATCAGCGTCGGCGCGGTGGAGCTGGGTGATCGAAGCCTCGAGCCCCGTGCCACGCCTGTTGATCGTCGGCGCACCGGACCTGTCCGTCGTCCAACCCCGCCAAGAACAGGGGGAATGCTTCGGATTGGTCAGGGGCTGCGGCGGCCAGCCGCACCTCGAGCCGCCGGAATCATTCACTGGGGACAATTCGGTTGGAGGGTGCGACGGGATTGTCCCCAGTGATCTCGGGTCGCGGGTCTGGGAGACCCGGGCCGTCAGGGTGACACCTTCGCCGCGGCACCGCTCCCGTTTCGGTGCATCGGTTGGGCCGGAGGCCCGACGGCCGGCGGTCAGCAGGTGGTGTCGTGGTCGCCGAGCAGCAGACGGAGCTCTTCGCTGCGTCGGTAGTCGGCGATGACGTTGAGCTCGTCGAGGCAGTTCAGGGTGAGCTGAGCATTGCGGTAGCGGCGGGCGGTGTGCCACCGGGTCTTCTTGCGTTGTGGGCTGCTGGTGTCGGCACGCATCGGGTGTCCCCCTCGGTTCTTGCCTCGAACTCAGACGGTACGGGGGCGAGGTGACTCTGTCAAGTGAACTCAGCTATGCTGTCACCGATGTCACAGTCCACGTCCGTCCCCACCGCCCGCCGGGCCCTCGTCGATCCGAAGTCGTGCTCGATCAGCGGTGCGCTCGACGCGCTCGGTGACAGCTGGTCGATCCTGGTCCTGCGCGAGCTGTTCTACGGCGTCCGGCGCTTCAACGACATCCAGAACGATCTCGGGATCTCGCGCAGCGTGTTGACGGATCGGCTCGCGCGGCTCGTCGAGATCGGTGTTGCGCGCACCGAGCCGTACCAGGAGCCTGGCGACCGCGTCCGCAACCAGTACCGGTTGACGCGCAAGGGCGTTCGCATGCTGCCCGTGATGGTCGCGTTGATGGAGTGGGGCGACGAGTACCTGTGCGGTGGCGAGGGGCCCGTCACGCTCGAGCACCGCGAGACCGGCGAGACCGTTCGCGTCGAGCTGCGCACTGTGTCCGGGGCGCCGGTCGAGCCCAGCCAGATCGTCACCAAGGCCCGCAACGGCCGGTCCCGCTGACCGGGACACCCATGTCCGGACAGACTGCACCTACCGCAGACGCTTGGGTGCTGCCCTTCCGCTCGATCATCGACGGCGCGGTCGATGGCGTGGCGATCGTGGAGGCCGTCGGTACGCCGTCGGGGGAGACCGATCATTTCGAGTGGAAGTACGTCAACCCGCGCGGTCGTCAGATCCTCGAGGTCGACGGCGTCGCGCTCGATGGCACCGACGTCGAGCTCACCGCTCCAGGTCTGGTGCGGCACGGGATCCTCCAGAACTGCGCGATGGCGGCGCGCGCCGGCGCCGAGGCCGAAGAGATCCACGGGAAGTGGCTGTCGAGCGAAGGTCGAGTGCTCGCTGCTCGCGCGCGAACGGTCGAGCAGTTCATGGTCATCACCTTCCGCGACGTGACCGTGACCGAGCAGCTCGAGCGCTCCGAGCGGATGACCCGGCTCCGACTCGGCGACATCCTCGCCAGCATCAGCGACGGGTTCATCGTCCTCGATGCCGATTGGCGGTTCTCGTACGTGAACGTCGAAGCGGGTCGGCTCCTTCGCCGTGCGCCCGATCGCCTGCTCGGCCGCAGCCTGTGGGACGAGCTGCCCCACTTGCGCTCGACCGAGTTCGAGCACAACCTGGTCCGAGCCAGCCGCGACGGCGTCGCGGTGGCGTTCGAAGCACCCGGCGAGCTGGATCAGGAGGTCTGGTTCTCCGTGCGCGCCTATCCGAGCGACGTCGGGCTGACCATCTACTTCCGCGATGTCACCGTGGAACGCCGCGTGGCGATGCATGCCGCAGAGGTGCAACGCGTGCAGAGCCTGGTGACACTGGCGGGCGGGGTCGCACACGATTTCAACAACCTGCTCACCGTGCTCAATGGGCACGCCGCGATCCTCGCTGAGCACCTCGGCGCCGGACATCCCGAACTGCCCCACCTGGAAGCGATCCGCGCATCGGCCGGACGTGCCGAGGGCCTGACCAGGCAGCTCCTCGCCTACAGTCAGCACCAGATGGTGTTGCCGACACCGATCGACCTCAACCGGCTCATCGACGCCGTCAGAGGTCAGCTCATCGACCGCGCCGGGGCAGGGATCACGATCGTCTTCGAGTTCGACCCCGATCCGGTGACGGTCGATGTCGACAGGCGCGAGCTCGTGCAGTGCCTCCTCGACCTCGTCGACAACGCGCACGACGCGATGCCGAATGGCGGTCGGCTGACCATTTGTGTCACCCGGACGGACGGCTCCGGTGCCGAGTCACCACTGCCCGGCGCGCTCGGGTTCGGGATGATCTGTGTCTCCGACGACGGCGTCGGCATGTCCGAGGAGGTCCGCGCCCACGCGGTCGAACCGTTCTTCACCCACGGTGGCGCCGGCACGCGCACCGGTCTCGGCCTCTCCGCTGCGGACGGGATGGTCAAGCAGGCCGGGGGTCGGTTGGATCTGGAGAGTGCAGCTGGTGCCGGCACGGTCGTGAGGATCACGTTGCCCCTCTGCGACGATGCTCGGGACCTGCCCGTGGCCGCTGATGCACCCGTCGACGAGCAGCCAGATCCGGGCCCGGGCGAAGAGTCGATCCTCGTCGTCGACGACAACGCGAGCATCCGCGACCTGCTGGCCCGGCTGCTGTCCGACCAGGGTTACGTCGTCGAGGCCGCTGCGGATTGTCCGACCGCCATCGAGCGCGCCAGCAGTCGCGCGACGCCGTTCGATCTCCTCATCACCGACGTCGTGATGCCCGGCCAGACCGGCTTCGAGTTGGCCGAGGTGCTGGCGGCCAGCTCGTCAGGTCCGGCGGTGCTCTTCATGTCCGGTTTCACCGACCATCCGCAGCGCTCCCGAGCACCGGCCGCCACCGTCCACGCGTTCATCACCAAGCCGTTCTCCGCGACCGAGATCCTCGGTCACGTCCGTCGAT
>JAOBWQ010000036.1 GCA_025463425.1 Ilumatobacteraceae bacterium
ACGACGACGTGGTCGGGCCGGTCGACGGTGGCTGGACCGTTGCCCGGGCCACGCTCGGCAACGAGAGCGTCAGCATCGGTGGCGGGCAGGGCGGCATGTCGATCCCCGGCTCGACGCTCGTCGAGGCGTTCGATGCGAACCCGGGCAGGCTCGCCGGCGGCGCGGCCCGAGTCGGCCGCTACGTCGCCGATCACCAGGCGATGGGCCTGCTCAACCTTCGCAGCGCGAATCGGGCCGTGTCCGGTGGCCTGCCCGGGCCGGAGGGTGCGATGACGAAGCTGGTGCTCTCCGAGATCGGCCACGATGCAGCGGCGATCCTCACCGAGCTCAACGGCTCCGATGCGGTGTTCATGGATGGTCCGGCGATGATCAGCAACATGCTGGTGTTGATGCATCGCGGCATGTCGATCGCCGGGGGCACCTCGGAGATCAAGCGCAACCAGATCGGTGAGCGCCTGCTCGGCCTCCCACGCGACCCACTCCTGAAGTGAGCGTCAGGTGCGGGTGAAGTTGGGCGTGCGCTTCTCGGCGAACGCGCGTGGCCCTTCCTTGGCGTCGTTGGTGGCGAACACGGCCTGGCCGTACTCGAACTCGTAGGCGAGGGCCTCGGCCTCGGTCATCCCATCGGTGTCGTGCAACGTCTTGAGCACGGCCTCGACTGCCAGCGGCCCGGCCGCGCAGATCGTCGCGGCGATGGCCTTGGCCGCGTCGAGCGCTCCACCGTCGGGCACCACCGAACCGATCAGCCCGTAGTGCAGTGCTTCGGCCGCGGTGATGTGCTTGCCGGTCAGCAGGATCTCCGCGGCGACCGTGTACGGGATCTGGCGACGGAGGCGCACTGCCGAGCCGGCCATCGGGTACAGCGACCAACGCACCTCGCTGACGCCGAACCGCGCCGACTCGCCGGCAACGCGGATGTCGGTGGCCTGCAGCAGCTCCGTGCCGCCGGCGATCGCCACGCCTTCGACTGCAGCGATCAGCGGCTTGGTCGGCCGGTAGTGACGGAGCAGACCCTTCCAGTGGATGCCCGGATCCTCGGACATGCGTGCCGGTACGTCGATGTCCGGATCGAGGTCGCCGCCGTCGCCCGACATCGCGCGGAGATCGGCGCCGGAGGTGAAGTCGCCTCCCGCGCCGGTGAGAATGATGCAACGGACATCGGGGTCGTTCGATGCCTCGACCATCGCGTCGTACATCCGGATCAGCATGGCCCCGCTGAGCGCGTTCTTGCGGTGCGGCCGGTTCATCGTGATGACCATCGTCTGGCCGTCTCGTTTGACGAGTGCGTCGGGCACGGGTGCTCCCTGGGTTCGGTCTTCCCGGGACGTCCGGGTGCGTTCGCAGGACAGCTTGATCGACGTGTGCCCGCCACGCCGAGGCGGGGCGTGACCAGGACGATTGTGCTTCAGTTGAACTGAGCTGCTGCCGATGACTTCGGCGGATGGATCGAGCGGCGGAGGCGCCGCAGCAGGGGTTGCGCAATGGCCAGCGTCATGGAAGAGACGAAGTACGCGGGGGTGGCGGAAACACTCGACGCCATGCCCGAGCGCGTCATCCGGTACCGGCTTCCCGACCTCGAGATCACCTACTGCAACGCGGCGTGGGCTGCGGGCCATCGAGCCAAGCCGAGCGAGATCATCGGCCGGGTGCTGACCGACCTGCTGTCCGAGAACGAGCAGGTCGGCATGCGCCGCCAGCTCGCTCGTCTCTGTCCGGAGCTGCCGCTGATCGCCGACGAGGCACCCCGCCAGGCACCGAACGCTCCAGGCCAGTGGGTCGAGTGGGTCGATCAGTACCTCGTCGGCGTCTCCGGTGCGGAGATCCTGTCCGTCGGCCGCGACGTGACCGGTCGCCACATCGCGGAGCTCAACCTGGCCGAGAGCGAGGCGCGGTTCCGCGACCTCGCCGACCGTTCGGTGGATGTGGTGTGGCGCTTCGTGATGGATCCGACGCCCCACTTCGACTACATCAGCCCGTCGATCGAGACGATCCTCGGCTATCCGCCGGCGATCTTCCTCGAGGACTTCTCCCGCTTCGTCGCGATCTTGGATGCCGACGGCCGGCGGTTCGTCTCGCGCGCCTTCGCCCGTGAGCCGATCCCGAACCGTTGCGATCTGCGCTTCCGTCACCGGGACGGGTCGATCCTCGTCGGCGAGATGCAAGCCACGCCGCTGCGCAACGGGCTGCAGGGCGTCACCCGCGACGTCACCGAGCTGCGCCGGCTGCAGGACCACCTCGCCGTCCTGGCCCAGAGCGATCCGCTGACCGGGTTGGTCAACCGTCGCCGGCTGATCGAACTGCTCGGCGAGGCGCTGGACCGGGTCGAAGGCACCGCACAGGTGATCACGATCGCGTTCCTCGACCTGGACCGGTTCAAGTCGGTCAACGACGGGTTCGGCCACGACGCCGGTGACACGGTGCTGTGTGAGACGGCGCGCAAGCTGCTCACCGTCGCCGGTGACGGCGGCGTCGTCGCTCGCCTCGGCGGCGACGAGTTCGTGATCGTCTTCGAACCGGACGTGGCGCTGGCCGATCGGATCGAACAGCTCGACGGGCTCCTCCGCTCGCCGATCCGCGTCGGTCCTGACGACGTCGTGGTCTGCGAAGCGAGCATCGGATTCGCCTCGACCACCATCTGCGGGCGCGACATCCGCGAACTGATGGCGGCTGCGGATCACGCGATGTATGCGGCCAAGCGTGCCAAGCGCCCGGCCCCAGACCGATCGGCATGACTTCCACCCTGCGTCCGTCATGGCTGGACCGCGCCCCCGACGGTCTCGTGGACCTCCCGCGGTTCCAGACGGAACTGCTGGCCGCGGTCGGGCAGGCAATCCTCGTCATCGACCTCGACCAGACGATCATCTACTGGAACCGTGCCGCGGAGGACCTCTTCGGGTGGACCGCGGCGGAAGCGCTGGGGCGCCGGTCCACCGAACTGGCCCGCCGCGCGCCGTCTGCCGCCTCACCGGCCGAGATCGACGCTGTGCTGTTCACGGGCAAGTCGTGGGTCGGCCAGTACGAGGTCGTCCGCCGCGACGGCACGACGGTTCCGATGTTGATCACGAACACCCCGATGCACGGCGACGGCGGCGACGTCGTCGCGATCATCGGTTCCTGCGTCGACCTCACGGAGAAGAACAAGGGTGAGATCGCGCAGCGACAGCTCGCCGCGATCGTGGAGAGCTCGGCGGATGCGATCTTCAGCCTCGACACCTCGGGTGTCGTCACGACCTGGAACCGCGGCGCGCAGGCATTGTTCGGCTATGCCCCGGAAGAGATCATCGGCAAGTCCGTCACCCATCTCGCGCCGGACGGACATCACGAGCTGACCCAGGTCCGGGAGGCGATGCTTGCCGGGTCGGTGCACGAGCGGCTCGAGGTCGTGCGACGGAGGCGTGACGGAACGCTGGTCGACGTGCTCGTCACCGCCTCGGCGATGAAGGACGAGGAAGGTCGAGTGGTCGGGGTCTCGGTCATCGCCCAGGACATCCGCCGCCGACTCGCCGCGCAACGAGCCCTGCAGACCAGCGAGAGCAGGCTGGCTGATGCGCAACGTCGGGCACGCATCGGCAGCTTCGACTTCGACGTCGCGGCCCGGGAGCTGTCGTGGTCGGCCGAGTACCAGCGCATCCTCGGTGTCGCCGACGGTGTCGTCCCGACGTCGCAGCAGTTGATGGCGATGGTGCACGCCGATGATGCCGACGTCGTCGCCAGGACGTGGCGCGCTGCGATCGACGACGGTGAGGCCTTCGACATCGAGGTGCGCGTCGTGCGCGTCGACGGCGAACATCGCTGGGTCCGGATCCGCTCCGCACCCGAGTTGGGTGAGAACGGTTCGGTCGTGAAGGTGGCGGGCACGATGATGGACGACACCGAGCGGGTCGAGGCCGACCGCATCCGACGCGCAGCCGAGCGGCGGTTCGAGAGCGTCTTCGAGCAATCGGACTTCGGCGCGGCGATCGTCGGGCTCGATGGCAGACCGACACGGGTCAACTCGGCGATGTGCAAGATCCTCTGCCGCTCGGAAGCCGAGCTGCTGGATCGCCGATGGGTCGACTTCATCCATCCGGACGACATTCCACTGGCGCAGGCGATGGACGACCACGCGCGCAACCGCCAGGAGAGCTTCGCCGACGAGCGTCGATACATCCACCCCGACGGCACGGTCATCTGGGTCTCCACGAACGTCTCCCTGGTCCGCGACGAGACGGGCGCAGCGGACTACTTCGCCGTCCAGTTCCAGGAGATCACCGATCGCAAAGCACTGGAGGGTGAGCTCGAGCACCGCGCCCTCTACGACTCGCTGACGGGGTTGCCAAACCGCACGTTGTTGTCCGACCGCCTTGCGCACGGCCTGCGTGGAACCCGCCGCCGGGGCGCCGACCTCGCGGTGCTGTTCCTCGACATCGATCAGTTCAAGGTCGTCAACGATTCGTTCGGGCACAGCACCGGCGACGCGCTGCTCGTCACCGCGGCCGAGCGGATCAGCCAGGCGATCCGGCCCGGCGACACGGTCGCCCGGTTCGGCGGCGACGAGTTCGTCGTTGCGTGCGAGAACGTCTCGTTCGGCGAGACCGAGCTGATCGCCACACGCATCCTCGACCAGCTCGGGCAGCCGTGGTGCGTCGACGGGCAGGAGCTGCGCATCCGCGCCAGCGTCGGGATCGTGATCGCCGACGAGCACTCCACGCCGGAGAGCCTGCTCCGCGACTCCGACGCGGCGATGTACCGGGCCAAAGAGCGCGGTCGTGGCTGCGTCGAACTGTTCGACGAGAGCCTGCGGATGCGGTCGGAGCGGCGCATGTCGATGGCTGCAGCGCTGCACCGGGCACTCGAGCACGAGGAGCTGACGGTCGTGTACCAGCCCGTCGTCGATCTTCGCACCGGTGAGATGTTGAGCGCCGAGGCGTTGCTGCGGTGGAACCACCCCGAGCGCGGCCAGATCATGCCGGCCGAGTTCATCCCGCTGGCCGAGGAGACCGGGCTGATCGTGCCGATCGGCGCCTGGGTGCTGGACCAGGCATGTCAGCAGCTCGCCGAGTGGCAGGCCGTCCAGTTCCGAGCCGGACGTGCACGGCGGCTCTCGATCGCAGTCAACCTGTCGGTCCGCCAGCTCGCCGACTCCGACGTCGTCGACCTCGTCGAAGGCGTCCTCTGCCGCACCGGTGTGCGTGCCGAGCACGTGTGCCTGGAGCTGACCGAGAGCCTGTTCATGGAGGACGTCGAGTTCTTCGATCGTACGCTCGGCCGGCTCAAGGCGATCGGCGTGGGTCTGGCGATCGACGACTTCGGCACCGGCTACTCGTCGCTCAGCTACCTCAAGCGTTTCCCCGTCGATGCCGTCAAGGTCGACCGGGCCTTCGTCGACGGCCTCGGCAGCGATCCGCACGACACGGCGCTCGTCGCGGCGATCGTGGCGATGGCCGGCGCGCTCGGGCTCTCGGTCACCGCCGAGGGGGTGGAGACGGTCGAGCAGCTGCACGCCTTGCGCCAGCTCGGCGTGCCGCAGGCCCAGGGCTTTCATCTCGCTCGACCGATGAGCGCCGACGCGCTCGGTCGACTCGTCGCCGAGGCGCACGTCTGGGACGTCGCCGCGACCGTCGGGGTCAGCTGACCGATCCATGGGCTGGCCGGCCGGGCCACCGGCGCGACGCACTACTCTGACACCGAGCGGCGGGGGTCGCGGCTCGATCGAGGAGGCAGCCGTGGGCGTCCGACGAGTGGTCACCGGGCATTCGGCCGACGGGAAGTCGATCGTTGCCAGCGACGAGATCGTCGAGCCGATCCAGCTCGGCGTGCTTCCCGGGTACGCGTTCGTCCGGGTGTGGGGCGCGGACACCCTCCCGGAGCTGCCAGGCAGTGGAATCGCGCCGCCGCACGTGCGCTACTTCCCTCCGGTCGGCGGCTTCCGGTTCGGGTTGTTCACCGTCCCGCCCGCCGGAGAGGTGATCGCCGCGGATCTCGATCTCGGTGCCGCGTTCGTCGCGATGGAGGAGGCCCTGCCGGGCATGGCCGACCACATGGAGCCGGACAGCCCGGGGATGCACACCACCGCCACCGTCGACTACGAGTTCGTCGTGTCCGGGTCGATCGTGCTCGAACTCGACGACGGAGTCGAGGTCGAGCTCGGTCCCGGCGACACGGTCGTCCAGAACGGAACGCGCCACGCATGGCGAAACCGTGGTGCCGTGCCCTGCGAGATGGTCGTGGTCCTGGTCGGTGTGCCACACGCGGGCGTGCTGTCCAGCGGCGTCAGCTGACCGACCGGCCGGGCCACGGGCGCGCGCTGTGTGTGACACTGGCGCCCATGCAGTTCCACCTGTTCCTGCCGCAGATGCGCCTGACGATCGCTCAGTTGGTCGAGCGGGCCAGCGCCGCGGAAGCGGCCGGCTTCGAGGGCATCGCGCTGATGGACCACCTCATGCCACCCGCCGCGCTCGACCAGCCGATGTACGAGGCGATGACCACAGCGACGTGGCTCGCTGCGGCCACCGAGACCCTGCACGTCGGCCACCTCGTGCTGTGCGACGCGATGCGCCATCCGGCGGTGTTGGCCCGCCAGGCCGTCACCCTCGACCACGCCTCGGGCGGACGGTTCGAGCTCGGGCTCGGCTGGGGCTCGGTGCCCGCTGAGCTGGAGACGTTCGGTGTCAGCTCGACCGCTGCCCGCTCACGTGTGGACCGGATGAGCGAAACGCTCGATCTCGTGCGCGCCCTGTGGAGCGGTGAGCGGATCGACTTCGACGGCGAGCACCACCACGTCCACGGTGGTCAGCAGCTGCCGACGCCCCTCGGCCACCTGCCGATCGTCATCGGTGGCGCCGGCAAGCGCACGATGCAGCTGGTGGCCAAGCACGCCGACTGGTGGAACCTTCCGATCCACAAGCTCGACCAGCTCGAGCACCTGCGCGCATCGGCGGGGTCGGCCCGCGTGTCGATCCAGGTGATGGTCACCCTGGTGCGCGACGAAGCCGAGCGTGCCGACGTCGTCGAGGCGGCTCGCCGCCGGTTCGGGTTCATGCCCGCCGCGAGCCGAGTGATCGGCAACGCCGAGGAGGTCGCGGCGGCCTTCGATGCGTATGCAGCTCGCGGCGTGGAACGGGTCTACGCGTGGTTCACCGACTTCGCCCATCCGGACACTCTGCAGGCGTTCGGCGAGCAGCTGATCAAGATCTGAACCGCGTCGGGCGCACGAGCGGGTCGAGGGTCAGCGGTTCGTCGTGCCCATGTCGATCTTCATCTGCAGGCCGGTGATCATCGCGGCCTCGTCGCTGGCCAGGAAGGCGACGGCGTTGGAGATGTCGCTCGGGTCGGCCATCAGCGTCGGCAGGCTGTTCATGAACAGCGGACCCATCGTCTCGGCGTGCTTCATGATGATCTCCATCAACCCCTGGGCATCGCCCATCGCCGTCTCCACCCCGGAGGGATGGATGCTGTTGACGCGGATGCGGTGCTCGCCGAGCTCGTTGGCGAGACCGCGGCAGATGCCGACGACGCCGTGCTTGGCCGCGGTGTAGCCGAGGGTGAAGGGTTGGCCCTTGATGCCCGCGGCAGAGCTGATCAGGATCACCGAGCCGCCACGGCCGGCCTCGATCATGTGCGGCACCGTGGCTCGCACGGTGTTGAACACGCCGGTGAGGTTCACGTCGATGACCGCCGTGAACATCTCCGTCGTGTAGTCGCTGACCTCCGCCCAGTTCAAGATGCCGGCGTTGGCGACCACGATGTCGATGCCGCCGAGCTCGGCGACGGCGTCGTCGGCGAGCTGGATGAGTGCATCGGCGTCGCGCACGTCGACCTGGCGGGAGATCACCTTCGATCCCGGCGCAGCGTCGGCGATCGCCTGCAGGGTCTTGTCGAGGTCCTCGCTCGACGACGGCTTGATCATGTTGTGGTCGACCGGTCCGCAGATGTCGGAGATCACGACGTGCGCGCCCTCGCTTGCCAACCGCACGGCGTGCGAGCGCCCCTGCCCACGGGCCGCCCCGGTGATGAATGCGACCTTTCCCTCGAGTCGGCTCACGCTGGTCCCTTTCGTTCGGATCGGGCTGCACAGTACGCGCCGCGTCCCCGACGCGTCCGATCAGACGGCGGCGAGGCGGCGGAGCGCGGCGGCGATGTCGTCACGGCCGGGCAACCATGCGCGCTCCAGCCCGGGCGAGTAGGGCGCCGGGGTGGGTGCTGCGCCGATCCGTTCGATCGGCGCGTCGAGATCCCAGAACGCCTCGCGGGCGACGGTGGCCGCGATCTCCGCGCCGATGCCGAACGGGAGCACGGCCTCGTGGGCGATCAGGATCCGGCCGGTGCGGTGCACCGAGTCGAGCACGGGCACGAGGTCGAGTGGCGCCACAGTACGCAGATCGATCACCTCGACGGAGATGCCCTCGTCGTCAACCGTGTCCGCAGCGGCGAGCGCCTCGTGGACCATGCGCGAGACCGAGACGAGGGTGATGTCGGTGCCCGGCCGTACGACGATCGACCGACCGATCGGGACGATGTGATCGGCAGGTGGGCGAGGACCCTTCATCCCATAGAGCAGCCGGTTCTCGATGAACACGACGGGGTTCGGGTCCTGGATGGCCGCGCGCAGCAGGCCATAGGTGTCGGCCGGCGTGGATGGCATCACCACGGTCAGCCCGGGGATGTGCGCGAGCAGTGCTTCGAGGCTCTGCGAGTGCTGACTGCCGGATGATCGCCCAGCACCGAACTGGGTGCGCACGGTGAGGCCCATGCGTGCGCTGCCACCCGTCATGAACGGCAGCTTGGCCGCCTGGTTGAGCAGTTGGTCGAGGCACACGCCGACGAAGTCGAGGTACATCATCTCGACCACCGGGCGCATCCCCGCCATCGCCGCGCCGACACCGAGCCCCATGATCGCGGTCTCCGAGATCGGCGTGTCGCGCACCCGGTCCCCGAACCTGTCGCGGAGCCCGCGCATCAGCCCGAACACGTTGCCGCCCTCGGCGACATCGATGCCGGCGACGAAGACCCTGTCGTCTTCGGCCAGCTCGTGCTCGAGCGCGTCGTGGACGGCATCCATCATCCGGAACACGGGAGCGTCGGCGGCGAGCGGAGCGGGTTCCGGGTGCGCGGGACGATCGCGGACGACGAAGTGGTCGAGGGTCGCGACGTCGGGTGCGGCCGAGCCGCGTGCGGTGTGAACGGCCGCGTCGAGCAACTGGGCGACGGACGCCTCCAGCGCACTCACCTGCCCCTTGTCGAAGCCCAGCGGCGCCATGTGGCCGGCCAGGACCAGGAGGGGATCGCGCTGCTTCCAGGCGGCCAGCTCGTCGCCGCTGCGGTAGCGCTCCGGGTCGCCTTCGTAGTGGCCGTGCCAGCGGTAGGTGGCGGCCTCGACGATCACCGGACCGCTCCCGGCGCGCACGCCGGCCACCACGTCGGCCATCGTCGATGCGCAGGCGATCACGTCGTTGCCGTCGACGGCGAGGTGCGGCACGCCGTAGCCGGCGGCTCGTTGTGCGAGCGGTGCTGCGTGCTGCGTCTCGGCCGGCGAGAACTCGGCGTAGCCGTTGTTCTCGCACCAGAACACCACCGGCAAGCGCCATACAGCGGCCAGGTTGACGGCCTCGTGGAACGCGCCCTGGGCGACGGCGCCGTCGCCGAAGAACGCGACCGCGACGCCACCGTCGGCGCAGAGCTGGGCAGCCGCGGCGGCGCCGACTGCGATGGGCAATCCCGCGGCGACGATGCCGTTCGCGCCGAAGATGCCGATCGTCGGGTCGGCGATGTGCATCGAGCCGCCGCGACCGCGGTTGGTGCCACTGTCGCGGCCCATCAGCTCGGCGAACATCCCGAGTGGATCGAGACCCTTGGCGAGGCAGTGCCCATGGCCACGGTGGGTCGAGGTGATCACGTCGCTGGGACGCAACGGCCAGCACGCGCCGACCGCCGACGCCTCCTGGCCCGTCGAGAGGTGCACGAACCCGGGGACCTCACCGTCGCGGTAGAGCGCCGAGACGCGCTCTTCGAACCCGCGGATCACCATCATCCGGCGAAGCATCTCCGCCAGTTCGTCGAGCGAGAACCGCGAGTGCGTGGTCACGTGGCGATGCCGCGGATGAAGATGTCCGCGAAGCGTGCGGCGACGCCTGCCGCCGACAGCTTTCCGGAGGCCTTCAACCACAGGTAGGTGTAGTTGTGCATGCCGAGCCACGCCCGCGCCGTGAGTCGCGGATCGAGCTCGCGGAACTGGCCACCGGCCACCCCGGCGGCCAGCACGGCCTCGACCCGTCGTTCGTATTCGCGTCGCCGGGAGCGGAACTGCGTGGCGTTGTCGCCCGTGAGCGCCGGGAACTCGTGCAGGAAGACCCACACGTGGTCCGGGTAGCGAGCGATCACCTCGAGCAGCTCCGTGCCGAGCATCGCCAGCTGCTCGGGCGGCGATCCGGCCGCCTGCAGCACCCGGTCGGCGCCGATCATGACCTCGTCCATGACACGGTCGTGGATGGCGACGAGGAGGTGCTCCTTCGAGCCGATGTAGTAGTAGAGCGCGCCCTTGCCGAGCTTGTTCGCCTCGCACAGCTCGGTGGTGCTCGTGGCGTGGTAGCCGCGGCGGGCGATGATCGTGGCCGAGTGGTCGACGATGGCCTGCCGGCGCTGCTGCCACTTCGCGCTGCGTGCGGGCTTGGGCGCGGGCGTGGGGTCGGGTTGACGGATCGTCACCGTGTGAGCATATTCTTGTTCCGACCAGTCAGCTGAATATCTCGTCGAGAGAAGGCGCGTGTCCGCCGCATCCACCACCGATCTGAGCTTCGTCCGCGTGCTCGAACATCATGCGATGCGCACGCCTGATCGGCCGTTCGCGGTGCACGACGGACGTTCGGTGACGTACGCCGAGATGGTGCGCTGGGGCGGGCGCTTGGCGGGGGGTCTGCGCGAGGCAGGGGTCGCAGCCGGCGATGTCGTCGGCCTGCTGTCGTACAACAGCATCGAGTTCCTCGCCACGATCGTCGCGACGAACCACCTCGGGGCGATCGCGATGCCGATCAACTGGCGCCTGGCGGCGCCGGAGCTGCGCTACCTGCTGGAGCACTCGCAGGCTCGGGTGCTGGTGTGTGACGAGGCCTGCGTGGCGTTGGCCGACGACGCGATCGGCGAGATGTCCGATGCGCCGGCCCGCGTGTGCGTTTCTGCCGACGGTGTCGACGGATGGCAGCGCTTCGCCGACCTCGAGCGCGAGTCCGCCCCCGATCGCGTCGCCGTGCTGGGTGACGACATCCATCGCTTGATGTACACCTCGGGCACGACAGGCCGCCCGAAGGGCGTGATGCTGAGCCACGCCAACCTCGCCTGGAAGAACCTCGCGCACGTCACCGAGTTCGGCTTCACCGGTGCCGATGTCGGTCTGGCGTGTGGTCCGCTCTACCACGTCGGCGCGCTCGATCTGATCTCGACCTCGATGATCGCCGTCGGTGCCACCACGATCATCCACCGCGCCTTCGACGCGGCGAGTGTCATCGACGAGATCGAGCGATCCGAGGTGACCGCCGTGTGGCTGGCCCCGGCGATGATCCGTGCAGTGCTCGACGAACCGGGTGTGAGCTCACGGGACCTCTCGTCGGTGCGAGTGATCATCGCTGGCGGCGAGAAGCTGCCGATCCCGTACATCGAACGCCTCCGCCAGACCTTCCCGTCGGCGTGGTTGGCCGATGCGTACGGCCTCACCGAGACCGTCTCCGGCGACACGTTCCTCGATCGCGACAGCACGCTGTCGAAGCTCGGCAGCGTCGGTCGGTCGTGCCTCTTCCTCGACCTCGCGATCTGGGACGAGGACGGCAACGCGCTGGTGCCGGGCGAGCGCGGCGAGGTCGTGCTGCGCGGGCCGAAGGTGTTCGCGGGCTACTGGCGCGATCCCGACGCGACGGCGGCGGCGTTCCGCGGCGGGTGGTTCCACACCGGCGACATCGGTGTGCTGGACGACGACGGCTACCTGTACATCGTCGACCGCTTGAAGGACATGATCGTCTCCGGTGGCGAGAACATCGCCAGCTCCGAGGTGGAGCGCGTGCTCTACGAGCACCCAGCGGTCCTCGAAGCCGCAGTCATCGGGCGCCCCCACGAGCGATGGGGCGAGGTGCCCGTCGCAGCTGTCGTGCTCCGTCCGGGCACCGCGGCCAGCGCGGACGAGTTGATCGAGCACTGCCGCACCCGGTTGGCCAAGTTCAAGGTGCCCACGGCGGTCAGCTTCATCGACGCGCTGCCGCGCAACCCCTCCGGCAAGGTGCTCAAGCGCGAGCTGCGGACGGCATGAGCGAGCTGCGGTTCGACGGGCGCGTTGCGGTGGTGACGGGAGCCGGCCGCGGGATCGGCCGCGGCTACGCGGCCTTGCTGGCCGAGCGCGGTGCGCAGGTGGTGGTCAACGACCTCGGCAGTTCGAAGTCCGGCGTCGGCGCGGACGACGGACCGGCGCGGTCGGTGGTCGACGAGATCGTCGCCGCCGGGGGAGTCGCGATATCCGACGCCAACGACGTGTCGACCGAGGCCGGTGCGTCAGCGATCGTGGACGCCGCGATCGGCGCATTCGGCCGGATCGACATCGTCGTCAACAACGCCGGCATCATCCGCTGGGCCGATCTACCCGAGGCCGATCTCGCCGGACTGCAGAGCACGCTCGACGTGCACCTGATCGGCTCGTTCAACGTCAGTCGCGCGGCATGGCCGCACATGGTCGCCCAGCAGTACGGGCGGATCGTGATGACGACGTCGACGGGCATGCTGGGTCTGCCCGGCAACCTCGCGTACGCAGCTGCCAAGGCGGGCCTCGTCGGCCTCGCCCGCAACATGCGTCTGTCCGGTGCGAAGCACGGGATCACCACCAACCTGATCGCTCCGGTGGCGTACACGCGGATGGGCGGGGCCCCGAGTGCGGACCCGTCTCCCGCCGATGCGCCGCCGCTGATGGCGCCGACGATGGTGGCACCGATGGTTGCGTACCTCTGTCACGAAGACTGCCCGGTCAGCGGTGAGATCTACGTCGCCGGCGGCGGGCGCTTCTCACGGCTGTTCATCGCCTCGACCAACGGTTACGTCCAGACCGACGGCCAGCCGACGCCCGAGGACATCGCCGCGCACTGGGCGGAGATCAACGACGAGACCGCGTACTCCGTGCCGATGGACCTGCCGGCCTGGGCCGCGGAGCACCTGCGGCACATGACCTGACCGTTCCGCCCGACGGGTTCGCGCTGGTCTTGTACCGCCCAGTCCAATAGAGTTCCCGGACATGGACTTCTCCCTCAACGAAGCCGAGCGCGATCTCGTCGAGCTCTGTCGCCAGTTCGCGACGAAGGAGATCGCCGCGCGCGCTCCGGCGGCGTGGGAGCGCGCGGAGTGCCCCACCGATCTCCTGCGCGAGATGGGCCAGCTCGGGCTGCTGGGCATGCTGATCCCCGAGCGGTGGGGCGGGATCGAGATGTCCACCGTCGGCTTCGTCGCCGCACTCGAGCAGATCGGTCAGGCCGACCAGTCCGTGGCTGCTGCCTTGCAGGCCCACGTCACGATCGGCTCGATGCCGTTGTTCCTCTTCGGCAATGACGCGCAGCGCGAGCGCTGGTTGCGGCCGCTGGCGGAGGGTCGGGTGCTGGGCGCGTTCGGGTTGACCGAACCTGACGCGGGCAGCGACATGCGCGGCATCACCACACGCGCAGCACGCCAGGACGGCGGATGGTTGATCAACGGGCGCAAGACGTTCATCTCCAACGCCGGCACCGACATGTCGTTCGGTGTCACGCTGCTGGCCCGCACCGACGCCCCTGGCGAAGCGGCCACCTACGGCAGCTTCGTGGTCGAGAAGGGCGCCGACGGGTTCACGATGGGGCCGAAGATGCGCGGCATCGGCTGGCGCGGCCTGGACACGCGCGAGCTCTCCTTCGACGACGTGTGGGTCGCGGACGATCAGCTCGTCGGCGATCCGGCGTTGGGCCTCGGCCAGTTCCTCGGCGCGCTGGAGGTCGGCCGGATCTCGATCGCCGCGCTCTCGCTGAGCCTGACCCAGGCGGTGCTCGACATGTCGCTCGACTACGCGCGCCAGCGGCATCAGTTCGGCAAGCCGATCGCCAGCTTCCAGGCCACCAAGTTCAAGCTCGCCGACATCGCCACCGAGCTGGAAGCCGCGCGGTGGCTCACCTATCGCGCCGCGTCCCTGCGCGACAACGGTCAGCCGTTCCTGAAGGAGGCGTCGATGGCCAAGCTCAAGGCGAGCCGCCTCGCCGTGATGGCTGCGTCCGAGGCGGTGCAGATCCACGGCGGCCTCGGGTACATGCTGGAATCGCCGGTGGCCCGGTTCTACTGCGACTCGAAGGTGCTCGAGATCGGCGAGGGCACCAACGAGATCCAGCACATCGTGATCGCTCGCGAGATCGGCTGCTAAGGCGCCGAGTACCCGCCGTCGACCACCATCGCCGAGCCGGTCGTCCACCTCGACGCGTCACTGGCGAGGTAGGAGTACGCACCGACGAGATCGGCCGCCGACCCGAGCCCCAACGGATGCTTGGCGCCCATCGCGTCGATCGCCTCCTGCGGCAGATCGGCGTGGATCGACGACAGGAACGTGCCCGGACACACGCAGTTGATGCGCACGTTGTCGCGCGCGTACTCCACCGCAGCCACCTTGGCGAGCTGGATCACGGCGGCCTTCGTCGCGCAGTAGGGAGCGGCATGCGACCACGCCGTCATCCCGGCGACGGAGGCGGTGAGGATGATCGACCCGGAGCGCTGCTCGCGCATCGGCGCGACGCCGGCTCGGATCGCGTTGACAGCGCCCATCAGGTTGATCCGGATCGCGCGGTCCCAATCCTGGTCGGTGAGGTTGTGGATCCGCCCGTTCGGGGCGAGCACGCCGGCGTTGCTGACGAGCACGTCGAGCCGCCCGAAGCGCTCGATGGCGTGGGCGACGACGGCCTCGACCTGGGCGAAGTCGCTGACGTCCGCCAGCACCGTCTCGATCGGGGAGGCGTCACCGGCGTCACCGATGTGATCGAGGCCATCGACAGTGGCCTGCAACGAGGCTGCGCTGACGTCGCTGAGCACGACGTCGGTGTCCGGTTCGCCCGCCAGTTGTCGGGAGATCGCTGCGCCGAGCACGCCGCCGGCACCCAGGATCGCAACCACTCGTCGTGTGCTGTTCATACGAGTGCGTATCCGCCGTCGACGGTGAGGACCGTGCCGGTGATGAAAGCTGCCGCGTCCGAGGCCAGGAACTGGAACGCTCCTGTCAGGTCGGACGACCTTCCCCAGCGCCTGAGCGCGGTGTGGGCGAGGATCGATTCGGCGAGTCGTTCGTTGTTCGCGAACCCGTCGGCGAGCGGCGATTCGAACCAGCCCGGGGCGACCACGTTGACGGTGATCCCCGCGGGGGCGAGATCCAACGCCAGGCCCTTGGCCAGGCCGATCAGCCCGGCCTTCGAAGCGCTGTACGCGGTGAGGCCCTTGCGCGGACGTTCGCCGAGCACCGAGCCGGTGAAGATCAACCGACCCCCGTGTGCCATCACCCTGGCCGCGGCGCGTGCACCGAGGAACGCTCCGGTGAGGTTGACGTCGATCACGTCTCGCCACGTCTCCGGCTCGATGTCGAGTGGACCGGTGACCACGGGTGAGATGCCGGCGTTGCAGATCCACACGTCGAGACCGCCCCACTCGGCGACGGTGGCGTCGGCGACGGCTTCGTTGAAGTCGGCATCGCGGACGTCGCCGCAGAAGACCAACGTCGGGCCGGGCAGCGAGTCGGCCACAACCTTCAGGTCGCGCTCGGTCCGCGAGACGAGTGCCACCTGTGCGCCGGCCGCCGAGAAGGCGTGCGCGATCAGCTCGCCGAGTCCACGACCCGCGCCGGTGACCACCACCCGCCGGCCGCGCACGTCGCCGGCATCGGGGAAGGCTTCCGGTATCTCGATCCGTTCAGGCATCGCTGGTTCTCCGTCGGTTCGGGCACGATGCTCGTGCGTCTTGGACCAAGCGGTACAATACCGCGATGGTCGAACTGACGCACGACGGGACCAGCAAGGTGCTGGAGACCCCGCGAGGAACGTTGCACTACCACGACGCAGGCGACGGTCCGCCGCTCGTGATGCTCCACGGTTCTGGGCCCGGCGTCAGCGGCTGGGCGAACTTCCGGGGCAACCTGCCGGCGTTCGCCCGACACTTCCGCACGCTCGTCCTGGACATGCCGGGGTTCGGCAAGAGCTACTCGTGCGAGCAGAGCCCACTGCTCGCTGCGCCCCAAGCCGTGCTCGACTTCCTCGACGGGATGGAGCTGGGATCGGTGCCGGTGCTCGGCAACTCGATGGGTGGCAACGTGGCCGCGCAGGTGGCCGCCGGCCATCCCGACCGGGTCAGTCGGCTCGTCACCATCGGCGGGGTCGGCTTCTCGCTGTTCAACCCGATGCCTGCCGAGGGGATCAAGCTGCTCGTCCAGTTCGTCGAGGACCCCACGCGGGACCGCCTCGTGGCATGGATGGAGTCGATGGTCTACGACCCGGCGATCCTCACCGAGGAGTTCGTCGAGCTGCGTTGGGAAGCAGCGACCAATCCGGCCGCGCTGGCCGACGTGCGGAAGATGTTCAACTCGCGGGTCCTCGCGGCGATGCGCACGCGTGGGGCCAATCCGGTGGACCAGGTCGCGATGCTGACCAAGATCACCGCGCCGACACTGTTGACCCACGGCCGCGACGACCGGGTCACCCCGCTCGACAGCGCGCTCGTGCCGATGCGCCTGATCCGCAACTGCGAGATGCATGTGTTCCCGAACTGCGGCCACTGGGCGATGATCGAACGGCAGCAGGAGTTCGAGAGCGTGGTGCTCGCCTACCTGTTGCGCGATCAGTGATGTTCGCGGGTCACATCGAGTGGGCGGTCGTAGGAGATGTCGTCGCGGTCGAGCCGTGGCCCGATGTGCACCTTCGGCTCGACGGTGCCGCCCTTGGCCGAGGCGTGCCACTCGAGGACGACGACGCGGCGGAGGATTCGCCATTCACCGTCGCGCCGCTCGAGCCGGTCGATGTAGCGACCTGCGGTCAGCACCAGCTTCTCGGCGGCATCGATCGGGATCGCGCTCACGAAGTAGCTCTCCGCATGAGCCGTGTCACCATCGATCTCGACGTTCGAGGTGGTGACGTGGCGCTGGTCCCCGGAGAACCGCTCGTGCACGCGGAACAGGTACTCGACCAACCCGTCGACCTCGCCGATGTACGCGCCGTGGTCTTCGATCGCGTCCGCGTGGTAGGCGGAGCGGATCAGTTCCTCGTCGCGCCGATCGAGCCCGCGGGCGTACCGGTGGATGCAGTCGGTGATCGCCTGCCGGTCGAGGAGCCGACGCAGCGCTGCGATCTCCGATTCGCCCAGTGCCCCAGTCGTCATCCCAGTCGTCATTCGAGCCCCCTTTCGCTGCGCTCATCATCGTCGGTGTCGCAAGCCGGTCGGTGCGTGCGGTCGGCGCCCGTTCCGCTCGGTGAGACTCCGATCTGCCTCCGCTCGATCCGATCCGCCCAACCAGGAGTCACCCATGCGCACGTTCAGTGACCTCTTCCGCAACGTCATGCAGATCGCCTACGTCACCGACGACCTCGATCGCGCGACCGCCTACTTCGAGTCCACGCTCGGCACGGTGACGTGCCGGACCACCTACAAATCGTCGCTCGGGGGTGTGGTGGTGGTCGACGGTGAGACGGCGGAGGAGTGGGTGATCGACGTCGCGCTGGTCAACGCCGGCGCGACGAACCTGGAGATCATCCGCCCGGTCAGCGGCTCGGTCGAGATGTACCAGAACGCGATCCGGCCCGGCGCTCCCGCCACGTTCCATCACCTCGGTTTCCTCGTCGACGACTTCGACGACGCATCGGCGATCGTGGCGGCCACGGGCAAGACGTGGTCGCAGCGCGGCACGCTCGAGGGCGCGATGCGGTTCGGGTACGTCGACATGACGGCCGAGCTCGGCCACTACGTGGAGATCATGGAGCTGCAGCCGTCTGCGGCGCGCATGTTCGCCAAGCTCGAAGCCGCATCGAACGAGCCGTAGCCCGTACGAACAGGATTGGTCCAAGTGGTACAATTTCTGCTGTGCCGGTGCTCGCCGCCGGTGATCAGGACTGGATGTCAGGGGGATCTCCACAATGACGACTGACCAACTCGACGTCACCGACGCCGGTGACGTCACCGACGCCGGTGACGAGAGCCGAACGGTCCTCGGCCGGATCGCGACGATCATGGATGCGTTCGACATGGGCGACCAGGTCCTGACGCTGCGAGATCTGACCCAGCGCGCCGGCCTGCCGAAGTCCACCGTGCACCGTCTCGTCGAGCAGCTGCGCGCGATCGGATGGGTCGAGCGCGATCACAACAACGGATACCGCGTCGGGATGCGTCTGTTCGAGCTCGGCGGTCTGGCGTTGCAGCGCAACCAGCTGCGCGACAGCGCCTTTCCGCACCTGCACGCGTTGGCCACCCGCACCGGCCTCGCCGTGCAGCTCGGCGTGCTCGACCGCGGCGAGGTCGTCTACCTGGAACGGATCGTGCTCGGCTCGTTCGCGTTGCCGACCCGCCTCGGTGGTCGGATGCCGGCCTACTGCACCGGTCTCGGCAAGGCGATGCTGGCCTTCGACGACGCTGCAGCGGAAATGGTCATGGAGTCGCGACTCGTCAAGCGCACCGACCACACGATCACCGAGCCCGCCGCGCTGCGCGCCAACCTCGACGACATCCGGCACTGTGGTGTGGCCCGTGACCTGAAGGAGGCCTACGACGGCTTGGTCTGCGTCGCGGCGCCGATCCGCAACTCCGGCCGCGCGATCGGTGCCGTCTCGGTCACCGGGCCGGCCAGTCAGATGGATTGGGAGGCCACCTCCGAAGCGGTCAAGCACGCTGCGGTCAGCATCTGGAACGCTCGCTTCCCGGTCAGCCGGGCGAGCTGACGGCGCCGTCTCGACTGGCGGGACGCATCGTTCGACCTCGATCGGACGGGCGTGCATGCTGGCGCGATGACGAAGGCAACTGCGGCGATCGTCGGGTCGGGAAACATCGGCACCGACCTGATGTTCAAGCTGCTCCGATCCGACGCGATCGAGCTGCGCACCGTGGTGGGCATCGATCCCGACAGCGAAGGCCTGCGGCTGGCACGAGCGAACGGGGTGCAGGCTGTGGCCGAGGGTGTCGACTGGCTGCTCGCCAGCGATGATCCGCCGCAGATCGTGTTCGAGGCCACCTCCGCGTACGCCCACGTCCGCAACGCCCCCCGCTACCGCGAGGCCGGCATCCGAGCCGTCGACCTGACCCCGGCGGCGCGCGGGCCGTTCGTCATCCCGGTCGTCAACCTCGCCGAGCACCTCGACGAGATGAACGTCAACATGGTCACCTGCGGCGGACAGGCCACGATCCCGATGGTCCACGCCGTGGCCCGCACGGTGCCGGTGCCGTACGCAGAGATCGTCGCCACCGTGGCGTCACGGTCCGCGGGACCGGGCACCCGCGCGAACATCGACGAGTTCACCCGCACGACAGCTGCGGCGGTCGAGGTACTCGGGGGAGCCGCGCGGGGAAAGGCGATCATCATCCTCAACCCCGCCGAGCCGTCGTTGATCATGCGCGACACGATCTTCTGCCAGATCCCCGACGACGCCGATCACGAAGCGATCGAGGCATCGATCATCGACATCGCCGATCAGGTGCAGCAGTACGTGCCGGGCTATCGCCTCCGCCAACGCCCGCAGTTCGATCCGGCGGCCGACGGCCGTCCGGCGCGGGTCGTGATCTTCATCGAAGTGGAGGGCGCCGGCGACTACCTGCCGCCGTACTCGGGGAACCTCGACATCATGACGGCAGCGGCCACCAAGGTCGGCGAAGGGATCGCCCGTCACATCACCGCCGCCGTGGCCGCCGGCGCTCCCGCTGACGCTGCGAACGGAGCGCGCTGATGCCGTACTCGGACGAGCTCGACATCCGGATCACCGACTCGTGCCTGCGCGACGGATCGCACGCCAAGGGCCACCAGTTCGACGAGCAGATGGTGCGCAGCGTCGTGTCGGGCCTCGACAGCGCGGGCGTGCCGGTGATCGAGGTGACCCACGGTGACGGGCTCGGCGGCTCGTCGTTCAACTACGGCTTCTCGCACACCGACGAGCGAACGCTCATCGCCGCAGCGGTCGAGGAGGCCAAGCGGGCGAAGATCGCGGCCCTGATGCTGCCCGGGCTCGGCACGAAGGACGACATCACCGCCGCCGCCGACCTCGGTGTCTCGGTGATCCGGATCGCGACCCACTGCACCGAGGCCGACATCTCGATCCAGCACTTCGGCCTCGCCCGCGAGCTCGGCCTGGAGACCGTCGGGTTCTTGATGATGGCTCACTCGCAAGCTCCCGACGTGCTGGCCGGGCAGGCACGGATCATGGTCGATGCCGGCTGTGAATGTGTGTACGTGGTCGACTCCGCGGGAGCGATGATCCTCGACGAGGTGACCAGCCGGGTGCAGGCGCTGGTCGACGAGATCGGCTCGCACGCGCAGGTCGGGTTCCACGGTCACGAGAACCTCGCCCTCGGCGTCGCCAACTCGATCCACGCGATCCGTGCCGGTGCCACCCAGATCGACGGGTCGACGCGCCGGTTCGGCGCGGGTGCGGGCAACACGCCCTGCGAGGCGCTGGCCGCGGTGTGCGCCAAGTTGGGGATCCGCACCGGCATCGACGTATTACGCCTGTTCGACGTCGCGGAGGAGATCGTCCGCCCGGTGATGGACGGCGAGTGCGCACTCGATCGAATGTCGCTGATCATGGGCTACGCCGGCGTGTACTCGTCGTTCCTGCGTCACGCCTTCCGCGCCGCGGAGCGGTACGGCGTCTCCGGTGCCGACATCCTGCTCGAATGCGGCGAGCGGCGGCTCGTGGGTGGCCAGGAGGACGAGATCATCGACATCGCCGTCGGCCTCGCCAACGCGTCCAAATGACCGTTCGGGTGAGGGCTCACCGGGGGTTGCTATGTTTCCGCACGTCGATCGATCGGAGGGTCACATGGGCGTCCGCTCGCTCGGGTACGTGAGGCTGGAATCGACCGATCTCGATGCATGGAAGCTCTTCGCCGGCGACTTCATCGGAGCGATGCAGGTCGACGGCGGCGACCCTGACACGCTCTCGTTCCGGATCGATCACCATCCGGCGCGGCTGGTGGTGCGGCGCGGCGAGGCGAACCGGATGACCGCGATGGGCCTCGAAGTGCTCGACCGCCGCGAGCTCGCTCGACTGGCCGCAGCGGTGGAGGCTGCTGGCATCGCTGTCACCACCGGCACGGCCGAGGAGTGCGCCGAACGCCGCGTCACCGGGTTCGTCCACCTCGCCGACCCGGGTGGCAACCCGGTCGAGCTCTACTACGGCCCCGTCCTCGATCACGTGCCGATCAGCACGCCGCTGGTCAGCGGGTTCGTCACCGGCGACATGGGCATGGGCCACGTCATCGTTTCCGCTGAGGACGCGGAGGGGACGCTGAACTTCTACATCGACGTGCTCGGCTTCGTCGAGCGCAACACGATGGGCCGCACCTGGTTCCTCGGCTGCAACCCCCGTCATCACACGTTCGGCATCGCCCGCAGGCGCGGCCCCGGCGCGCTGATGCACCTGATGGTGGAGATGGCATCGCTCGACGACGTCGGCCTGGCCCTCGACCGCGCCGAGCGCCTCGGCGTGCCCATGATGAACAGCCTCGGCAAGCACACCAATGACCACATGGTGTCGTTCTACGTGTACTCGCCCGAGCGGTACGCGATCGAGTGCGGCTGGAACGGTCTGCGCGTGCTCGAGGAACAGCCGACCTACGAGATCACCAAGGGCGCGTTCTGGGGGCACAAGTTCACACCACCCCCGAACCCCTGAGGATCCCGATGCCCATCGATGTTGCCCACGAGCAAGCCGCCCAACGGTTGATCGACGCTGCTGCCGGCGGCGCGCCCTGCGATCCGATCCGCGACCTGTTCCCAGCCGGCACCATCGACGACGGCTACGCGGTGCAGCAACTGGTGATCGAACGAACGCGGGTCGGCGCCCGCCGGGTGGGGCGCAAGATCGGGCTGACGTCGGCGGCGGTGCAGCAGCAGATGGGCGTGTCCACGCCCGACTTCGGCGTGCTGTTCGCCGACATGGCGATCGGCGACGCCGAGCCCGTGCCGCGCACGCGGCTGCTCCAGCCACGCGTCGAGGCCGAGGTCGCCTTCGTGTTGAAGCGCGATCTGCCGGATCGGCCGGTGATCACGAGCGACGTGCTCCGCGCGA
This sequence comes from Ilumatobacteraceae bacterium, assembly GCA_025463425.1. Taxonomy (GTDB): domain Bacteria; phylum Actinomycetota; class Acidimicrobiia; order Acidimicrobiales; family Ilumatobacteraceae; genus WLMZ01. The sequence goes on from JAOBWQ010000036.1 coordinate 22,260, forward strand.
CGGACTTCGTCGTCGCCGCGATCGAGATCGTCGACAGCCGGATCAAGGACTGGAGCATCTCCATCGTCGACACGGTCGGCGACAACGCGTCGTCCGGGATGTTCGTGCTCGGTGGCACGCCCCGCCGGCTGCGGGACATCGACGATCTTCGCGCGTGCGAGATGTCCCTCGTCTCGTCCGCGGGGGAGACCGTCAGTGCGGGAATGGGCGCAGCGTGCCTCGGCTCACCGATCAATGCCGTGGTGTGGCTCGCCAACGCGGTGGCCGAGCGCGGTGCGCCGCTGCAGGCAGGAGAGGTCATCCTGTCGGGCTCGCTCGGCCCACTCGTGACCGTGCAGCGCGGCCTCACCTACGAGGCGACGATCACCGGCCTGGGTTCCGTGCGCGCCAGCTTCGAGGCCTGACCCTCGAGCCGCGGCCCGCTGCCCAGCCCAGTAGCGTTGGGACACGGCATGGACGCATCACGATCTCGCAAGGCGCCGCTGACACCTGCGCAGCGGCGCAGGCGCCTCGCGCTGGTGTGCGTCGGAGCGCTCGTCGTGGTGAACCTGGTCCTCGTCGCCGCTGTCGTGTCCAACTCCGGCAGCGACGCGAGAGCAGAGTCCGTTCCTGCGACGGTCGAGCCGATGCGAACCGTGCTCGCCACGGTCGCGACCACCCTCCCCGCCGTCGCGTCGGCGGTGTCGGCTCCGACGACGAGCGCGCTTGCGCCGACCCCCTCGCTGCCTGAGACCTCGACCATCGTCGTCGAGCCAACGACGATCCCTTCGGCCACGACGACCGTGCCCACCGTCGTTCCACCGCGGTCGACGCCACCGTCCGTCGTGGCCGCCACCGTCACGACCACCGCGGTCACGACCGCAACGGTGAGCCAGTGCAGCGACGCCGGTGCGATCAGCATCGAATCGATCAAGGTGCTGCAGCCGATCCTCGCCGAGGCGACACCGTTCGGCGACGGCCTGCTCTGCGGCAACCACAAGCGCGATGGCGTCGACCAGGGTGTCGACATCCTGCCCGGGTTTGCCTCGGTCGATGCCAGCGCTCTGGGCGGCGCGGACCTCGTCGGGCAGGTGCCGGCGGTCATCTTCGGTCATCGCAAGTCGCACAACCACCCGTTCCTGCGCATCGACAAGCTGCGGGCAGGCGACATCGTCGTCATCCACCGGCTCGACGGCACCGAGCTC
>JAOBWQ010000008.1 GCA_025463425.1 Ilumatobacteraceae bacterium
ATGTCGAGCGACACGGCGACTGCTGCTGGAGCGAGGTCCTCCCAGTAGGTGAGGAACACGACGGCTCGCTGGCGGACGCTGAGGTCCGCGAGCGCCGCGACCACCTCCGGGTTCTCGATCAGCTCGCCGATCGGACGGTCGACGGTCCATCGCGACTCTCGGCCGACCCGGCGGCGGTGGCTGCGCTCGCGCATGCGCGCCGCGTTGGTGACGGCCCGGTACATGTACCGGCGCGGCTCCAGCACTCGACCCCACGCCTCGTCGCCCCGAGCCAGCATCGTCACGAACGCGTCGGCCACCACGTCGGCGGCGTACGACGGGCCGGCGATCGCCGCGGCGTAGCGGGTGAGCTCAGCAGCCCACTTCTCGTACGCTTCCTCCACCGTCGGCCCCATGCCCTCCACGATGCCGCACGGCACCGATTCAGGTGACACGTCAGACTCGTCCACCGTTCGTCGCTCAGTCCGAGAAGTGGACGCGTGTTGCCGGCACACAGAGCCCGAACGCGCGTCCAGTTGGCCGGGGTTCGGGTCGACGCGGACTCACCAGAGGTCGGACGGACTCGGATCCACTCCCGCGACCACCGGGATGAACGGGGCGATCAGCAAGGCCGTCAGGCCGGACGAGGCGACCGCAGCTTCGGCGAAGGTCCGCAGCGCGGCGGGATCCGGTATCACGGTGTCGACGAAGCAGCAGTGGGCGAGCACGGAATCCGGATCGACGTCGGTGGCTCCGATGACCGCACCCGGCATTGGCGGGTACGGCGGTGGCAGCGTGGTCGGCCGGAACGTGACCACCGCGCCGATCGCGGAGCCCTCGGCGGCGAGCGATCGACGCAACGACGATCCGGCGTCACCGTGGTCGCCGCCGCTGGTCCAGATCATCACCAGTCCGCTGTAGGGATGGTGCAGAGCCAGCTCGATCGGCACCGGCCGACCGCCGCGGCCGGTGGAGCCGACGAGGTCGTAGTAGGCGGTCGACACGTGCTGACGATCGCTGCGCATCCGCCCCAGCCCGGCGAGCCGAACCGCCTCGGGGAAGCCCCAATCGCAGTGGGCCTTCAGCTGGTCGCGTTCGATCCAGTACAGCGTGACGAACGTACCGATCGTCGTCGGACGGGCGAGTGGCGAGTCGATCGGCGCGCGCTCTGCCTTCAATGCCTTGGTCGCCACCCAGCGACGGCCGGCGAACGCGCCCGGACCGGCGAGGACGCCACTCAGGAAGTGGTCACGCTCGTACCACGTGTTGTACTCCACGACCGTGGCCGGCTCTGGCTCGACCATCGTGATCAATGCGTGGCCCAGTTCGAGGTGGGGGAAGTCCGGCGACTCGTGCACGCAGGAGTCCTAGCCGGGCTGGCCAATTCCACACGGATCGGAGTCGCGTCGACGCGTACGCTGACCCGACATGGCTCTCTTCCATCGCGCGACGATCACACCCACCAAGGCAGAGTTGATCTCAGCCTGGGCGCCGACCCAACCGTGGGGTCCACCGGCCGACGCAGCGATCGAGGTGATCGGTTCCTACCGGTTCGACGATCCCGACGGCCGGGTCGGCATGGAGACCCATCTCGCCCTCGCCGGCGACACCCTGCTGCAGGTCCCGTTGACCTACCGCGACGAGCCACTCGACGGTGCGGACGATGCACTCATCGGCGAGATGGAGCACTCCGTGCTCGGCACTCGTTGGGTCTACGACGGCCTGCGCGACCCCAGATACGTGCTCATGCTCGCGGCGGTGACGATGACGGGGCAGGGTGAGGCGCTCGGCATGGCCGTGTACGACGGACGCTGGTATGTCGCACCGACCAACGTACGCATCCAAGGTGGCGGTTGGACGCTGGAGCGGGTGCCGGTCGACGGGTTCGAGATCGTCGGCGGCGGCGATCCGAGCAACGCCGTGCTCCGCAACGAGCAACTCGACCTGACGGTGCACCGACGCCCCGTTGCCGGACCTCGCCCGGCGATCGGACTCACCGCGACGTGGGACGGGCAACCACCGGTCGTGCTGGCCGAGGTGCGCACGCGGGTCGCCTGAACCCGTCCTCGGATCAGCCTCGCTCAGATCGAGCGGATCTCGACGCTGCCCTCGTGCACCCGCACGTCGTAGGCGGGTTGGGGGACGGTGGCCGGTCCGTGCACGACAGCGCCATCGCGCATCCGAAACGTGCTCGCGTGCCACGGACAGACCACGCAGACGTTCGGTCCGGTGCCCTCGAACGTGCCCTCGTCGAGCGGCCCACCGGCATGGGTGCAGCGATTGCTCACGGCGAGGTGCGATCGGCCGGAGCCGTAGAGGACGACATCGACGTCGCCGTCGGCGACCACCCTCGGGGTCGCCTCGTCGAGCTGGCCGACGTCGACGACAGCCTTCCAGTCCCGCGTCGGCTCCTCCAGGAACGTGTGGTTGACGCCGACACCCTTGACCAGGGTCAGGTGCCCACCGAGGTAGCCGCCGACGGACATGACCCCCATTCCGACCAGTCCCAACATCGACGCCGAGACGCGATTGCCTCGACGGCGAGCGATGATCGATGCCGCGTAGCAACCGGCGCCGACGATGTTGGACACCGCGTGGACGACTCCGATCCGCGTCTCCGATCCGCTCGTGTCGGCCCAGTCGGACAGCCCGCTCGCAGCCGTCGGCACCACCGCCAACGCGCCGACGACTGCGAGCACGTTGGCCGATCGGGCGGCCCGCCGGCCGCCGATCAGATCCAGCACCGTGGCGCTCGTGAACGACCCGATCACGACGTCCGTGAGCATCGGGTGCAGCTGGTGTCCCAGCCAGGTGCCGCTGAGCGCGTCCTTCACCGGACCGGCCGGCGTCAGCTGGGCGAT
>JAOBWQ010000009.1 GCA_025463425.1 Ilumatobacteraceae bacterium
GTCAGCCCTGGGGCACGCTCGGCGGCAACACGATCCAGACCGGCCGCGAGAAGGTGCCGGGCATCGTGACCGTCCAGCCCTTTGATCGGATCGACCCATCCGCGTCCGACGTCGGGGCGCGGCTGTCGCTACTCGACGAGATGGGGATCTACGCCCAGATCCTCTACCCGAACGGCATCGGGTTCGCCTCGAACCAGATCTTCGCCATTCCCGACGAGCAGCAACGGATCACGGTCCTGCGGATCTACAACGACTTCCTGGCCGACGTCCAGGAGGAGTCCAACAAGCGCCTGTTTCCGCAGGCGATCCTGCCGATCTGGGACATGAATGAGACGGTCAAGGAGATGACTCGTCTGATCGATCGCGGCATCAACGGATTCACGCTGTCGGACAAGCCGGAACTGCTCGGTCTACCCGAGCTGCCGGAGAAGTACTTCGAGCCGATGTGGGACCTGTTCAACGAGTCCGGCACGGTGCCCAACTTCCACATCGGCTCGGGTCTTCGCAACGACGAGGTGATGGGGATCATCAAGCGCTTGACGTCGGAGAAGACCGAGACCAAGCGTGAGCTCCGCACGTCTGCGCTGCCGAGCTGGGAGTGGTTCGACTGGCAGCGGAACATGGCGGTGATGGGGACCCAGATGTTCATCAGCAACGTTCGGATCATCGTCAACCTCTGCTTCAGCAACATGTTCGATCGGTACCCGAACCTCAAGATCGTGTCCGCAGAGAGCGGAGTGGGTTGGTTGCCGTTCCTGCTCGAGGCGATGGACTTCCAGTTCAGCGAGATCGTCACCCGTCCGCACGAGCTCGCACTCGCCAAGCGGAAGCCGTCCGAGTACTTCCACGATCACATCTTCGCGATGTTCTGGTTCGAGCGGCTGACGCAGCAGATGGTCGATGCCATCGGCGTCAACAACATCATGGTCGAGACCGACATCCCGCACCCGACCTGCTACTACCCAGGCGCCCGCCAGCACTTCGCCGACGTGCTCGGCGACCTGGCGCCAGCAGACCGGCGGCGGATCGCCCAAGACAACGCCGCCGAGCTGTACGGAATCCCGCTGCCGACCATCGACTGAAGGCTCCAGGACGCTCCCGGTCGCCGTCGCGGGGTCGTGGTCAGGTCCGTCCGGACCTCCACGATCAGCGCCGGCTCGCCGCGGCCGTCAGCAACCTTCGGATGACTTTTCGGCGCTGGGAAAGTCATGGTTGCCAATATGAATGAGCGTATGTTATAACTCCCGAGGGAATCTCTGGGAGGAACGCTCGTTGACCCGCCGGCCAGGCAAATGTCATGGCCGGGGCGGGCCGGAGTACCCAAGCAACGTCATTTGACGGAAACCCCCCCATCAGCAGTACGAGAGCAGGAGCAGCTAAATGAATGTTTATGAAGGTTATGAGACACTGGAGTTCGTTCGTGAGGGCGGGGTGCTGACCATTGCGCTGAACCGACCGGGAAACCTGAACATGATCAATGGCCCGATGCACACAGAGCTGTCGCGGGTGTTCTTCGAGGTGGCCATGGACCGTGACGTGAACGCAGTCGTGTTGACCGGTCGCGGCCGCGCCTTCAGCGCCGGCGGCGACCTCGACTGGATCAGTGGTCTGAGCCCTGCCGAGTTCGAGCAGTGCTTTGCCGAGGGCAAGCGGATCGTTCAAGGCCTGCTGAACCTCCCACAGCCGATCGTCGTCGCGATCAACGGACACAGCATGGGACTCGCGACCACGATCGCGCTGCTGTGCGACGTCGCCTACGCGGCGACCGGTTCGTTGCTCGGAGATCCTCACGTGCTCGTCGGAATGGTTCCCGGTGACGGTGCGACGCTCGTCTGGCCAGCTCTGGTCGGGATGGGTCGGGCCAAGTACCACCTCATGTCGGGAGCACCGATGGCGAGCGAGCGGGCAGCCGAGATCGGGCTGGTCGTGGGCTGCCTCGACCCTGCCGAGGTGCTCACCGCGGCGACCGCGCTCGCGACGAAGTTCGCCCAGCTCCCCCCACAGGGCATCCGTGGCACGAAGAAGGTGCTCAACTCGATGCTCAGTCATGCCTCGAGCACAACGATCGATCTGGCGCTCAGCCTCGAGCAGCGTTCGACGGAGGCGCAAGAGCACAAGGACGCGATCGCAGCCTTCCGCGCCGGACTCCGTGGGTCTCGGGCACCCGAGACCGCGGATGCACACCGATGATCGAGCCAGCACTCGAAACAGTTGATCATCCGTGGACGGGCTATCGGATACCCGACATGATCGAGCGGTCGGCCGACCTCTGGCCCGACCGGAAGGCCCTGATCGATGGCGACGTCTCGGTCACCTACCGTGAGTTCTACGACGCAATCCGGTCGGCCGCAGCCGGCCTCCGCTCGATGTCGATCGGCGAGCAGGATCGAGTGGCGCTGCTGCTTCCACAGAGCTGGCAGCACATGGTGATCCTGTACGCGCTGATGTACATCGGCGCCGTGCCGGTTCCACTCAACCTGACCTGGGAACCGCCCGAGATCGCCACGGCACTGGAGAACGCCGGCGTGACGTGCTTGATCGGCGGTGGGCAGCATCGTGACCGGAGCCTGACGGGAAAGCTGCACGACATCGGCATCGATCCAGCGACGTTCTCGCCTCGGCCGCAACGCTTTCCCCAGCTCCGCGAAGTGATCTGGGCCACCGGAACACCGGGGGCTCCGGTCACCATCGACCGCCTGATCTCGACGACGGGTGATGCGGCGCCCGGCGGATCGAACCCAGTGGCATTCATCATGTTCACCTCGGGCTCGACAGCGTTCCCGAAGGCCGCCGTCATCCGTCACGATGCCGCGCTGAACGTCGCTCACTACGTCGGCCGGGCGGTCGGCGTCGACGAAGACGACCGGTACCTCAACGTCGCGCCGCTCTACCACTGCGCCGGACTGATCGCTGTTCTGCTCGTGGCCCACATGACCGGCGGATCGGTGACCCTGTTCGACGGCTATCAGCACGACATCATGGTCGAGGCAATGTGGCAGGAGCAGTCGACGGTCCTCATCGGGTTCGACGTAGTCACGATGCGCCTCGTGCAGAGCGCGCTTGAGCGTTACGGCTCGGTGCCTTTCCGGCGCATGATCTCAGGCCCCGGCATCAACATCTACGACCAGCTCACCGAGCTCGGGATCGACCTTCACATCATGTACGGAATGACCGAAGGCACGAACGTCGTGAGCATCACCGCCGGCGACGACCCTTCACCCGCTCGCCGAAACAGCAACGGGCTGCCGCTGCCTGGTGTCGACGTCAGGGTCTGTGACCCGGAAACCGGCCGGCCGGTCCCGACCGGTCAATACGGTGAGATCGGCTTCCGGGGTTGGCTGATGACCCCGGGCTACCTGCAGCCCGACGGCAGCATGCGCCTCGAGCTGGATGAAGACGGGTACTTCCGCAGCGGCGACTACGGCTTTCTCGACGACGAGGGGCGAGTTCACTATCGCGGTCGCTACTCGATGATGGTCAAGACAGGCGGGGAGAACGTGTCCCAAGTGGAAGTCGAGAACTTCCTGATGTCCGAGCTCGCTTCGGTTCGGCAGGCCGCGGTCGTCGGGGTGCCGGACGACGTGTGGGGGGAGAAGGTGGTGGCATTCGTCGAAACCATCGACGACACCTTCATCGACCTCCCCACCGTCCAGCAGGCCTCGAAGGGACGGCTCGCGGGATACAAGGTCCCGAAGATGGTGGTTCAGCTTCGAGCGGACGAATGGCCGGTCACGGCAACCGGAAAGATCATCAAGTCGGACCTTGTGGCCAGGCTCGTTGGACAGATCGGGTCTTGACTCCACGTGGACGCGCCCAATACTCTGCGGCTGGGGATATGAACGTACGATTGTTCTTGCCGACGAGAGACGCCGACGACGGTCGTCATCGGGGATGTGAGCGGCCGTCGCCGTCTGCGCGCCGCCGTGTGTGTGAAGAGTTCGAGCAAGTGACGAGACACCAAGACTGGAGACCGCAATGACTCAGCAAGAGACCGAGCGAGCGATGCCGACGGGCGTCGTCCTCGCCACCGAACCGATGGCCCACGACCGAAATCGGGGCTGGGAGCTGTTGCGACAGGTCGGTCCCGTCTTCCAGGACGATCTCGGGCTGTACAACGTGACGACCTACGAGGGTGTCAAGTTCGTCCAGCAGAACCCGAAGCTGTTCTCGTCGCAGCGGGCCTTCGACGACCAGGGGTCGGTCCAGCAGATCCCGCTGGCGGTGGATCCCCCGGACCATGCGCGGTATCGGCGGATCCTCGACCCTGTCTTCGCTCCGCGTGAGGTCAACAAGATGGACGTCGAGCTCCGTCGCCAGGCGGCGGAGTTGGTCGACGCGTTCGCGCATCGCGGTCACTGCGACGCGATGAACGACTTGGCCAAGCTGTTCCCGACGCAGGTCTTCCTCACCATGTTCGGCCTGCCGCTCGACGACCGTGACAAGTGCATGGAGTGGGTGCGCACGATCAATGCCGAGCGCGTCCTCGGCACGGACATCCTGAGCGACTCGCTCGTGGAGGCCTCGAACGCGCTGGCCGACTATTCCCGCCAGTTCATCCGGGCGAAGCGGGAGGCTCCCGGCGACGATCTGCTGAGCAGGATCCTGGCATTCGAGGGCGAGGACGAATGGACCGAGGACGAGATGATGGGCTTCGTCGGCTCGTTCATCAACGCCGGCCTCGACACGGTCACCTCTAGCCTCGGCTTCGTCTTCCACTACCTCGCAACGAACCCTGACGTGCGGCGACGCGTCATCGAGGAGCCCGAGCTGGTCAACCCGATCATCGAGGAAGTGCTCCGCTTGGAGCCGGTCGGGCCCCGCATCCCACGCGTCACCACCCAGGACGTCGAGGTCTGCGGTTACACGATTCCGGCGAACTCGATGGTTCTCATGTGTTTGGGCGCGGCGAATCGCGATCCCGAGCGGTTCCCGAATCCGCACGAGGTGGATGTCGAGCAGGCAAACCTCGGTCACCTCACGTTCGGCGGCGGTATTCATCGCTGCCTGGGCTCGCACCTGGCTCGGCGCGAGATGCGGATCGTGGTCGAGGAGTTCCACCGGCGCATCCCCGAGTACGAACTCGCTCCCGGTGCCGAGCCGACGATCAAGTGGCCGGCGGGTGTCGTGACGTTCGAGACTATGCCACTCGTCTTTCCCGTACCGGCCGCACCGTGAGGGTTGAGGTCACGGAACGCTGCACGGGTCACGGGCGCTGCTACAGCGAGGTGCCCGGTCTCTTCGAGGACGACGAAGCGGGCTATGGGGTGGTCCTCGGTGACGGCACCTTTGGCGCGGGCGACATCGAAGCCGCTCGAACGGCCGTGCATGGCTGCCCAGAGAACGCTGTTCGGATCGTTCCGTAGTTCGGTCACGCAACTCACGAAATCAACCAGGAGGATGAACAACATGGGGAAGCTGGACGGAAAGGTCGCGTTCATCACGGGAGCGGCTCGCGGGCAAGGCCGCAGTCACGCGATTCGGCTCGCGGCCGAGGGCGCGGACATCATCGCGGTCGACATCTGCGCCCAGATCGACACGATCAGGTATCCGATGTCCACGCCTGAAGACCTCGAGCAGACGGTCAAGGAGGTCGAGAGCCTTGGACGTCGAATTGTGGCATGCCAGGCGGATGTTCGCGACCGTTCTGAGCTGAAGGATGCCTTCGAGCGCGGTTTGACCGAGCTCGGCCGGGTGGACATCGTCGTCGCCAACGCTGGCATCGTGCCGCTGTACATCGGCGAAGAGGACGGCGAGACGTTCGACGACACGATCGCCGTGAACCTCGTCGGCGTGTGGAACACGGTCGAGGCGGCGAAGGCAACGTTGGTCGCTCAGGGTGACGGCGGTGCGATCGTGCTGATCAGCTCGACAGCCGGCCTGAAGGGCGGAGCCAGTCACCTGCCCGGGCCCGGGTACACGGCGAGCAAGCACGGAGTCGTGGGGCTGATGCGCAACTACGCACTCAAGTTGGCCAAGCACCGAATTCGGGTCAATTCGGTCCACCCGACGGGAGTGGCGACGCCCATGGTGCTCAACGAGCAGATGGGCGAGATCCTCGCTGCGGTGGCCATGGAAGGTGGCCAACAGAATCCGATGCCGGTCGAGCTCGTCGAATCCGAGGACATCTCTGCGGCAGTGCTGTTCCTCGTCTCCGAGGACGCTCGGTATGTCACGGGAGTAGCGCTGCCGGTCGACGCCGGGTTCTGCGTCGGCTGAGTACGCCGCGGTTCCCGCGGGCGTGCAGACGCCGGCGGGCCGCATCCGCGCCCGAGCTTGTCGCGCCCGCACAGATCGCGCGACGCCGTTCCAGGAGGCCCAGACCATGAACCATCGTTTGTTCATGCGCAGTCAGGACAGCCGCCGGTCGCCGACTCAGCGAGCATTGCGGGCTCGAATCTGATCGCACCGGGCGGCAGATGGTCACGCGCCCGGTCCGGTGTTCGCAACATGGTGGATGGCGGGAGCGCGCACCAGGACGTGACGCAGCTGCCACTTTCGGCGCGCCGACGATCTGATCGGGTCGAATCTCTATCCACCGTGTCGGCGCAGATAGTCCTGCTCATTGGGCATCCTTCCACCTTGGGGAGACGCCCCGCGCCGATCCACGCACCGGCGTGATCCGCCCCGCGGAGCCGCGAGCGCGATGATCGGGGTTGTTCGGGAGCGATCGGTCGTCGGCACCGAAACGATCCGCCCGTCGGTCCGCGTGCCGTCTGAACAATGGGGGACTTGGGGCTTGACAGCGCTCGTTTTGAATCGCACTATGTCTAAGAACAATCGTTCACTCATAGGGGATGAGAAGGAGCAGGGGAACGACCCCGTGTGGGTCGCACCCAACACACGGCCGGTCGATGGATGAGCGTGCATCCCACGCACTCAGCAGTCGTCCAGCACCACTGGGGATGAGCAGCACCGAGCTGAACGTCAGCTGCGTCCGACCGGTGGACCAGCCAGGACAGCTCGACGATCGGCGCGGCGTCGCCGCCCAAGTCGTCACCGACGGCAGCTCACAGCCGTCGGGGAACACCGAACTCACAGATTAAAAGGGAGAGATTCATGAGGGTCACCAGAACCAACAAATCGATTGCGGCGCTCTTGTGCGCCATGGTCGTCGTCGCCTCGTCGTGCAGCAGCGACTCCAAGACTGCCCCGACCACGACCGCAGCAGTTCCTGCCGGCAGTGCCGCGGCAACAGTTGCGAGCGTGCCGAGCACCGACGTCGCAACAACGGCCTCCGCCGGCACCGACGTCGCGACGACGGCGGCTGGCACCGAGCCCCAATCGACCGACGCGTCAGTACCGACGAGTGCCACCACAGGTGGACCGCCGATCAAGATCGGTCTGATCGGCATCTTCCAGTCCACGGTGTTGCCCTACGCGTATCCAGAGATCCAGGACCTGATCGAGGCCCGGATCAAGCAGATCAACGACGACGGGGGCATCGCCGGTCGCCAGCTGCAGCTCACGTCCTGCAACGACGGCGGGGACGCCAACCAGGCCGAGCAGTGTGCACGTGACGCCGTGTCGGCGGGAGATGTCGCAGTGCTCGGTGGCGAGACCAACTTCGCCGACTCGATCCTGCCGGTCCTGGAAAGCGCCAACGTCGCCTGGATCGGCAACGCACTGCTCTCCCCGAGCGACGGAACGAGCGAGGCATCCTTTCCCATGGACGGCGGCGTCGTCACTGCCGGCGTGGGCGTTGCGGCGGCTGCCACGGACGCGGGCTGCAAGAAGTTGGGCGTCATGGCTCTCGACTTCCCCACGGGAATTGACGCCGCTAACTGGATGAAGGGTGGAATGGAGGCCCTGGGCGGTTCGGCGGAGATCGTCAAGATCCCGTTGACCGCCCTGCCGGACTTCAACGCCCAGGTGGCGACGCTCGAGTCGGCCAACGTGGACTGCTTGTCCGCGGTCATCGCGCCGACGGACATTCCGAAGTTCGTTGCGGCGAACTCCTTGACGGGGTCTCCGCTGCCGCTGATCCTGCCCAACGCCGAGGTGGGCCCGGTGATCGAGTCGTTGGGCGCCTCGGGCGACGGCATACTCGCGGTCGGCGACTTCTACCAGCTGTCCGATCCGAAGGCGAAGCCGTTCACCGACTGGGTCGCGAAGTATGCGCCGGATGTGAAGGTCAGCCCGGTCTGCCTGCCGTCGTACACCGGCACCTACTTCCTCGAGTCGGCATTGAAGGATGCCGCGGCCGCGGGCGACATCACCCCGGAGAGCGTCCTCAAGGCGATGGGGGAGCAGGAGAACATCAGCGGAACGATGAACCCGCCGTTCTCGACCACCAAGGAGCTGTCGCTGCCGGATGACAAGCGGCTGTTCCCGACCTCGGTGGTGGTCTACAAGGCGTCCGCTGGGGCCTTTGCCCCGCAGAGGGACTTCAAGGACTACCACGATCTCATCGAGACCGTCGGAGCGAAGAAGTAGCGATGCGCCGGGGAACGTTGACCCAAGCCGCGCCACCAGAGGCCGAACCACTCGGTCAGTCGACAGCGTCAGAGCAGGCGGCTCCTCTGCCGCCGGTTCTGGAGGCTGAGTCGATCAGCGTCGGCTATGGGTCCGTTCCCGCGGTTCGCGGGATCAGCTTGTCGGTCTGCAGAGGTGAGGTGGTTGCGCTTCTCGGTGCGAACGGCGCCGGGAAGACGACCATCTTGAGGGCGCTTGCCGGCGATCTCGCTCT